>JAEUQP010000112.1 GCA_016789645.1 Acidobacteriota bacterium
TTTGCTCGAAAACATCTTCATAAACTCGTTTTCTCCGCAGAATGAAGGTTGAATTCACGACCAAATCAGCTCACTTTTCATACGCCAATCGCTGTGCGATGATGCGTGGCGAATTGACGAAGATCAATCAGAAGCCTCGAATGACTCATCCGTTGATTCGTTTTTGCTCCCCCCATTGTGAATAACTTTTTGTTTGCCCGAAACCAATTGTTGAATGGGTTGAGGTAGAAATCTCATGCGCTGTCCGAGCTGTCAAAACGAAATTCCCAGCAACCAGTTTTATTGCCCAATTTGCCGAGCATCCGTATACACCTATGTCCCGGAAAATACCCAAAAGAAAGGCGGCATGCTCGAGCGCGCTGGCAGACGAGTGCTTGATCTTTTGATTCTGGCTGTCCTGGTCGGAGTGGCCGTGGTGCTGGCTCGGCAAATCAAATGGAATGAATTGATGGGCATCGCGAAGCCGCCCGCCGAAAAGGCTTCACCTGCCAAAGCTGAGCGCAGTTCCGGGAAACAAAATCAGGCTTCGGCCAACACGCAAAAACGAACCGAGGCTTCTGGCGTCTCATCGGAATCACCAAACACCAAAGAGGCCAAACCTGCTTCCGACGATTCCTCCGCTCCGGCGACCACCCCCAAAACGACTCCCAAACCCACGGCAACTGCAACTCCGAAGCCCTCCAACACTGAGCAATGATTTACGAATTTCGTTCGTGTTCGAATTGGCGCGTCGGGTCTTCGATCACGCTTTGATAAGGAGCAGCCTCATTCAACGCTTTGTTGGTTGTTCCTCGTTGAATTGTAGGGGGATTGTAAGTAGCTGGCGGGGATGGAATGACTGGCTTTTCGACTTTTACCACAGGTTTGATCAGTCCAAGCAAATAGCGACAAATCAGCACCAGCGAACTAAAACCACCCAAAGCAAAAATGGTCGGCAGAGGAGTATCCTTGCCGTCCCCTCTCATCATTTCATAGGTTCCGATCGTGATCGAAATAAATCCGATGATGCTCAGCACTGCAACTGTGACAAACACCAGATTCGGCGAAACCGAAGGCACAGACACCGTATTCATCTCGGAGATGATTTCGCGAGCGCGATCAATCGCCAGCAGGTTGGTTCCGCAACGCGTACAAAATTTTTGACCTTTGGAATTTTCCGTTCCGCAGTTTGGGCAAAACATAGAGGTTGTTTCCTTTTCAGTTCAATCTTTAACCGCGTCCGATGTAAGGCTGGCCAATCGGCAACACAATCGCTTCCAGCATATTCACGTTCGGTGGCAGCGTCGCCATCGCAACAGCAGCGTGGGCAATATCCTCAGCGGTCATGACGGGTTCGCCATTGATACGACGAGCTTCGGCCAAGGTTTCAACGTCTACGTTGCCCGGATGCAAACAGCCGCAGGTGATGCCGAACTCGCGGCCTTCGAGCGCCGTGACCTGCGTCAAGCCCCAAAGCCCATGTTTGCTGGTGCTGTACGCTGCAGAGTTTGGGCGAACCCGTTGCGCCGAAATCGAACCGACATTGATGATACGACCTTCGCGTTGAATCTTCATGATTCGCATGGCTTCGCGCGTGCAGAGAAACGGCCCGCGCAAATTCGTCGCCATCACTCGATCCCAGGTTTCCAACGGTAGTTCGTCCAGCGGCCCACCGTCAAAAATTCCTGCGTTGTTGACCAAGATGTCCAAGCGCCCGAACCGCTCCATCGCGCGGCGAAACAACTCCCGCACCTGAACTTCATCGGTGATATCGGTCTGGACGACCAAAACTTCTGAGCTGAATTTGTCCAACACCTCGGCGTTTTGATTCAACCGTTCGATGTTGCGAGAACTCAGCACCAGATTCGCAGCTTCAGCGGCAAAGGCGTTGGCGATTCCCTGCCCTATGCCCCGACTGGCTCCGGTGATGAGCGCGACTTTCCCTTGAAGAGCTTTCATTGGGTTTACCGTTTTGCTGTCATTTCTTCGCGGATGAGTTTGGAAATCGGATTCCAGGGGCGAAGCTGCGAGACAAAATCCAGCGCCTGTTCGACGCCTTTTTCCCGAATCAGTTTTTGCAATTCGGCGGCTTGCGGATCACCTTCCTGTGCGAAGCTGAGCGCGGCGGCACACCCTTGAATCAGGTACGTTGGTTCGATGCTGTAGCGGTACGCCAGCTTGGCCGGGCCGATCAATCGGTCGTCGGCTTGCAGTTTGCGAACCGGGTCGCGGCCAACGCGGGCGATGGTGTCCATCAGCGCAGCATTGGAAAAGCTCGCCAGAATGTCGCTGATCAAATTGCCGTAATGCAAGGTTCGCCCGTGTTTGGAATGCAGCGCGCGTTGCGCTTCGAGCATGGCGCCGACAACGGCTCGGTTGATGGCTTCGTCGTTCATCGCTTCGTGAATGTACTTGTAGCCTTTTTGATAACCAAGATACGCGCACACTGCGTGGCCGCAGTTGAGAATGTACAGCTTCTCTTCGATGCTGGCCGGGAAGTTGTCCACACCTTTGAACGGCGGCAACACGTCGAATTCGCCTTTGATCTGCAAGGTATCGAACAGCACGTCGCCCATCGCATCGGCGGTGATGACTTGCCGCCCACGTTCGTCTGTTTCCTGAGCCGACACAATACGATCGGAAATCGCCGCATTGAATCCCACCCAATCCTGTACGGCTTGAGCAAATTGAAACGGAATGTTCGCAAACACCAACCGTTCCAATTGCGAACCGGCATTTTTCAGATTTTCGCAACAGAACACATCCAGCGGACGCCGCACATCCAACCGGGCGCGATGCAAAATCGCTTCGGCCAGCACAGTCGAAATTTCCGGCAAATTGTCCGGACGAACCGAAGTATAAATTTGATCGGCGGCGGCGACTTCGCGAGCAAAAGCTTCGCCGGGCATAGTAACGGCGCGCACTCCGCGAACTTCGACGACGGTTTCGACCGTGCCTTTGGTGGCGACGTCAAATCCAAGCTGATTGATCGAACTGACAATGGATTCGCGGCGAGCGGCAAACACAACTTCGTGCCCTTGCATTGCCAGCGCCACGCCCAGCGCGCCCAAGCCGACTCTTCCTGCTCCAATAATGATGACTCGCAC
>JAEUQP010000125.1 GCA_016789645.1 Acidobacteriota bacterium
CACCTGTGCAGGCTCTTCTTCGACGACGAAAACCGATTCGGTTTCCAGAATGACTTCGCTCGTTTCAGTTTCGATTGCGAACACCGGCTCGACTTCTTCAACCGGTTCAGCTTTCCAGATTTGTGGAGCTTCGGCGACCGGTTCGGGTTGCCAGACGGATTCCACTTCGGCAACCGGCTCTTCTTTCCAGATTTGCGGAGCTTCCGCAGTCTCAATGACTTCAGGAGTTTCAACCGCTGCGGCAACTGGTTCTTCGGGTTCGTCCGGGAATGGTTGTGTTTCTCGTATGTGAACCGGTTGCGCGACTGGCGCGGCTTCGGCAATCGCAACTTGCGCTTTGGCCGGTTCAGGAGTTTGCAATTGGGTCGAGGGAGGATTCAGAGAGCCAGTGGCAAATTTGGGCGGATGTCCTTCGAGCAGGGTTTTGACCGTTGTGATCAGCGTGCGAATGGATTGAAAGGGTTTGGTCAGATGCTGATCGGCTCCAATGCGGCGCGCGCGCTCTTCGTCAAACGGTTCAAAGGCAGGAACCAGCAACACCACCGGCGTGTCTTTCATGTCCGGGTGGTTTTTGACGTATTCGCAGATTTGGTAGCCATTTTTACCGGGAATCGAAACATCGGCCATCACCAGCGCGGGGCGCATGTACTGCAAACGGCTAATGGCTTCATCGCCGTTGTTGACCGTCACTACGTCAACGCCTTCATCGGAAAAAGTCAGGGTAATAATTTTTTGGACAGTAACACTATCGTCAGCGAGCAGAATCTTGTAGCCCACATGAACCTCCGAACAGAATAACTCAAGATTAGGACACCACTTGGCTGCAACTTTTACCACAAAGAAACAAAAAACACGAAGAGTTTCTAAGCTCTTCGTGTTCTTGTGTTTCGAGGAAAATTAGAGGACTGCTGGACAGGTTTATTTGAAGATGCCCAGCAAGCCGCCTTTCTTCTTTTTCTCTTTTTCCTTTTTGTCTTTTTTGGTGTCGTCGGTTTTGGTTTTGTCGGCTTCGGGCGCTGGAGCCGCTTCCGCCGAACCATTGGTTGGCGTGTTTACCGTCCGAACGGGAACCGGTTGGCTGGACGTTGCCGGATCAACCACTCCCCGCGTGTTGGCGCGAATGGAACGCGTGCCGGTGGCGTTTTGGGCATCTCCCGGTTTTTTCAACACTTCTTCCTTCACGTCCTCTTTCTCATCGCCTTTTTTGCTCAGCAGCACGCCGTCTTTGGAAATGTCCAGACCATTGCGACCCAGAATCAACCCAAATTTGCCCATGAAGCTGGGACGTTCCGGAGCCGGATTGTCATTGGCCGGAGCCGGAATCGGTTTGCCGAGTTTTTCCAGATATTCTTTGCCTTTGACGGCAAATTCGCTGTTGGAAAAATCCCGAACCAGACGCGTGAAGTATTCCGCCGCTTCTTCCGGTTGTTCCTGTTCAACCAGTGAAACTCCCAGCCAGTACAACGATTCATCGTAATAACCGAACAGCGGATAATTGCTGATGATGTCGCGCAGACGGCTTTCCCCGGCTTTATAAGCTTGCCGATTGTTGATGTAAAACTTGGCGATGGTCATTTCGTACAGTCCCAGCACCTGCTGCACGTCCTGTTTGTCACGCTGGATATACGCCAGGACTTCCGATTTCTGGCAGCTTTGTTCGGCGGCCAGCAATTGCTGATAAGCTTTTTTGGCGTTGGTGGCGTCGCGGTTATACGCGCCCATTTGGCGCATGTACGACTGAGCGATTTTGTGTTTGACGTCGCAAATCTTGGGATGAGTCGGGAAGTATTGGGCGAAGTCTTTGTATCCGCCGATGGCCTGTTCCAGATTGCTGGTGCCGCCTTCCAGATAAAACGAATCAGCGATGGCCAGTTTGGACAGCGGCAGGTATTCGCTGTCGGCGTAAGTTGTGATGACGACGTTGTAGAGCAATCGCGCTTCGTCGTAACGCCCTTTTTGCGCTTTCACAGATGCCTGTTCATACAATTCCTTGTCGCGTCCGGGAATGGCGGCATTTTCGTTTTTGACCTTGTCCTTGCCACCGCAAGCGGCTGCGATGAGGGACAACATCGTAATCAGAACCAGAGTTTTCAATCTCATAAAAACTACTCCCGCTAACTTTTTCCCGCCCAGCAAGGCAGGGTAGAGAATCACACTTAAGCCAGCGATGGTTCGCTGGCCTGAACCGAAGCCGCTGCAAGCAGCTCCCGCAAAGCTTTTGCCGGATCCGGTTTGCCGAACACGGCAGACCCGGCGACTAAAATTTCTGCTCCGGCAGCAACCACTGCCGCTGCGTTTTCAATTCCAATTCCGCCGTCAATTTCAATGCGCGCTCGTGAGCCGCTGGCTTGAATCTTTGTTCGCAGTCGTCGCAGTTTGTCGAGCGTCGAAGGAATGAATTTCTGTCCGCCGAATCCCGGATTGACGGACATCACCAGCACATAATCCACGTCGTTTAGAACTTCTTCGATCATCGCCAACGGCGTCGCCGGATTCAGCACCACGCCTGCCTGGCAACCAGCCTGATGAATGTAGCTGATCGTGCGGTGCAAATGATACGTCGCTTCAGGATGCACCGAAATCATATTGGCTCCGGCGGCGGCAAATGCGCCGATGAAATTGTCCGGGTTTTCAATCATCAGGTGCGCATCAATCGGCAACGTGGTTGCCCGGCGCACCCATTCGACAATGAACGGCCCGATGGTCAGATTGGGCACGAAATGCCCGTCCATCACATCCACATGCACATAACCTGCTCCGGCATGTTCAATCGCGGCGATTTGTTCGCCGAGCCGTGTGAAGTCTGCAGATAAAATTGAAGGCGCAATTTCGACCATCGGTATCGGTATTCAACGATAGCCACGATTTCAGAACGGAGCATAAAAACGAACTTGCCGATTTCCTTTCTTATCCATCTGAAGGAGTTGGTGTCGGAGTCGGCGGTTCATCGGGGGACGGTGACGGTTTCGGAGTCGGTTTCGGCGTTGGAGTCGGGGTCGGCGTTGGCGTTGCCAATCCGGTGCTGACGTTGACGCGTACGATCTGGCCGGTTTTCACCACCGTTCCCCCACTGGGTGATTGGTCGCTGACCAGATTGGCTTCGAATCTGGGGCTGGCCGCTCGGCCTGTGACTTTCATTCTCAAACCGGCATCGTCCAGCACGTCCATCGCTTCAGATTCGGTTTTGCCAGTCACGTCGGGCACATCAACCGAACGCCCGCGCAAGGTCAGATACATGACCAGAAACGCGCTGCCCAGGAAAATCAACGCCAGCAACGCAAGTCTCAGCAACCGATTGAAGACTAGACTCGAATCGAGTCGGGAACTCAAACGCAACGCCCTCCAAATAATCTGTCTATCGTGATCGTATTGAAATGATTTAAACGCTTTATCTGCCCAAACGGGTGCGGAGTTTAGCATCGTCACCTTGGGCTGACAACTTGCGCCATCCCCGAAGCCTCAGGCTTCGGGGATGGCTTGAATCTAATCTTCGTCGTGGATCGTCGTCAGTTTGACGATTTCGAACACGCGCGTGCCGTTGGGAGTTTGCACTTTCACTTCGTCACCTTCTTCTTTGTTCAGCAGGCTTTTGCCAATCGGCGACGAGGTGGAAATCAATCCTTTTTCATAATCCGCCTCTTCAGGAGTCACCAGCCGATAAGTGATTTCGGCGTCTCGATCCAGGTCGCGCAAGACCAGCGTCGAACCATACGACGCGCGATCGGTCGGCAACCGGCTGATGTCTATGCTCGACAATTTCGCCAGTTGTTGCTGAAGCTGACGAATGCGGGCGCGAACATAATCTTGGCGTTCGCGAGCGTACTTGTATTCGGAATTTTCGGACAGGTCGCCGAGCGCGGCTGCCGTTCGCAATGCCCGCGGTAATTCGACGGTGAATTCCTGCTCCAGCGCTTTCAACTCCATCAGGATTTTATCTTTGCCACTTAGTTCTTTTTCTTCACTCACAGCTAAAAGTCCTTTCAAGCCGTTATCCAAATGCGGTACGGCATCAATCTCTCAAAAAATACGACTGCCGCAATCTCGCTTGATCAGCGAGGCTGCGGCAGCCGATACGGAAGCTAACATACTTCCAGAATTGCCACAAACAACTTTTACAGGTTCAGTTTATCAATCAGTTCCTGAACCGCGCCGGCGGATTTTTGCAGCGCGGCGCGTTCTTCGGTCGTCAGGTTGATCTGAATAATTTCTTCCACACCACCCGCGCCGATTTTGACCGGGACGCCGACAAACAGATTGTTGATTCCGTATTCGCCTTCCAGCAGAACGGCACAAGGCAGAATCTTCTTCTTGTCTTTCACGATGGCTTCGACCATTTCGACCGCCGCCGAAGACGGGGCGTAATAGGCTGAACCGGTTTTCAGCAAGCTGACGATTTCGGCTCCGCCGTTGGCCGTGCGGGTGACGATGGCGTCAACGGTTTCTTTCGGCAGCAATTCGGTGATCGGAATTCCTGCGCAAGTCGAATAACGCGGCAGCGGAACCATCGTGTCGCCGTGGCCTCCCAGCACGAACGCCGTGACGTTTTCAACCGACACGTTCAAGGCTTCGGCCAGGAAACAACGCATACGCGCCGAATCCAGCACCCCCGCCATTCCCAGCACGCGGTTTTTCGGGAAGCCGGATTTTTTCCACGCCACTTGCGTCATCGCATCCAGCGGATTGGACACGACGATAATGATGCAGTTCGGCGAATACTTGACGATTTCTTCCGTTACGCTGGCGACGATGCCCGCGTTGGTGTTGAGCAAATCGTCGCGGCTCATCCCTGGTTTGCGGGCGATGCCCGACGTGATGACGACGACATCGGAATTTGCCGTTTCCTTGTATCCGTTCGTGCCGATCAAACGGCTGTCGTACCCTTCAACCGGCCCGGCTTGCGCCAGATCGAGCGCCTTGCCTTGCGGCATGCCTTCAATGATGTCCACCAACACGACATCGCCGAGTTCTTTTGAAACCAACCAATGTGCGGTCGTCGCGCCTACGTTGCCTGCGCCAACGACGGTAATTTTCTTTCTTGCCATAATCTCCTCGCGTTTGGAGTACCGCCTTCAGGCGGCAGATTCAAATTGCGGAGTTTGGCCGCCTGAAGGCGGTACTCCGTACTACATATTTTCAATAATCGCCGTAGCGAATTCGCTCGTCTTGACCTTGGTCGCGCCTTCCATCTGACGTTCCAGATCGTAGGTGACTTTTTTCTGTTCGATGGTTTTGACGATGGCGTTGATGATCATATCGGCGACTTCCTGCCAGCCCATGTGCTCGAACATCATCACACCCGACAACATGACGGAGCCGGGATTGATGACGTCTTTGTCGGCGTATTTCGGAGCCGTGCCGTGCGTGGCTTCAAAAACCGCCGCCGCGTCGCCGATGTTCGCTCCGGGAGCTAGCCCCAACCCGCCAACCTGCGCCGCGCAAGCATCCGACAGGTAATCGCCGTTCAGGTTCGGCGTGGCAATGACCTGATACTCATCCGGACGCAACAGCAATTGCTGGAACATTGCGTCGGCGATACGGTCGTTGATCAGGATTTTTCCTTCGGGCATCTGGCCGTTGTGATCTTTCCAGAGTTCGTCTTCAGTGACAATCTTATCGCGGAACTCTTCTTTCGCCAGTTGATAACCCCA
>JAEUQP010000238.1 GCA_016789645.1 Acidobacteriota bacterium
TCTGGCGGCGGAGCGATTTCGGGGCTGCGATTTGCTGATTATCGAAGCCAATTACGAAACCGAAATGCTGCGCGCTTGCACGTATTACCCTTGGGCGTTGAAGCAGCGAATCATGAGTCGGCATGGACACACGTCGAATGACGAAATGGCACGTTTTCTGAAGGAAGATTTCGACGGCAAAGCCGAACACATCATACTGGCGCATCTGTCGCAAAACACGAATGAACCTAACGTCGCGCGATTGGCGGCGATTCAGGCGTTGCAGGAACAGGCGCCGTTGTTTTCTGCCAACGCCGAACGGCGTGTCAAAACCGCTCCTTACGAAGGCCCGATGGAATGGATTGAGCTATGAAAATCAAAAAGCAAAAGGCAAACGGCAAACGGCAAAACTGGAGCGCGGAAATTCGACCGACCGCATTGTTGGCTTTTGTTATTTGCCTTTTGCCATTTGCCTTGTTGTTTTTGCTTTTACCTCTGACTGCAACTGCGCAATCCGGTCGCAGGCCACAACAAAAACCCGGTGAGCCGCCAACCAAACCCGGCGAAGCCGCGCCGCTCAGAATTGAAACGCGCGAAGTCATCCTGCCCTTGATGGCCTATGACGCCGAAGGCAAGTTCGTGGACGATTTGGAAGCCAAAGACGTGATCGTGGTGGAAGAAGGCGAAGGCCGTCAGGTGACGCGCGTCAAACGCGAACCGGCGAATATCGTGCTGGTGATGGATTGCAGCAACGAATTCGGCACTTACAAAAACGCCGCGACGGAAGTGTACGGAAAAGGCGAACGCCCGATGTGGGAAAAAGGCCCCGACTATCAGGTTGTCACCAATCCGACGACGCGCCAGTTTGCCACCATGTTCATTTCGATGCTTTCGCCAGAAGACCAGATTGCCATCATTCAATACCACGACCGCGTGCAGTTGATTCAGGATTGGACGAACGACCGCCAGCAGGCGCTCAATTCGCTGGCGTCGAAATATCGTGTCGGCATCAAATCCAGTTATCACGATGCGTTGAAACTGGCTGCCGACAAATTGCAATCGCAACCGAACGGTCGCCGGATCGTCGTGCTGATTACCGACGGACTGGATTCCAACAGCAAAACCGGCAAATCCAAAGCTCTGCTGGCGTTGGAAAAATCCCGCGCGGCAGTATTTATTGTTGGCTGGGCGGATGCGCTGCAACGTGAACTGGAACTGGCCATCGGTTGGAAAGCCAATCATGAGCCGTTCGGCATGAACGCCGCCAAACGCATTGCCGAATTGCGGCGATATGCTTCCATGCTGGAAGGCGCGACGGCGGAATTACGGGTATTGGCTGAAGTCAGCGGCGGCGAGTTTTTATTGCCAGCAAGTCACAACGATTTGATTCTTGCGCATCGGCAGGTATCGCGCGAAATCGGCGCGCAATACAGTTTGTCATTCCTGACCGAACGCACGCCGACACTGGAAGACAAACGTTCGATCCAGGTGATTGCCGCGCGAAAAGGCGTCAGTCTGCGTTCGCGCAGCAGCTATTACATCCCTGACGAACCAAACGACAATCGAAAAATTACGACTCGATGACGGAAGAACGGAAAGAACTGACAAACGCATATCGCCGCGCCGGGTTCGGTCTGGCCATCGCCGCCATTGGCTGGACGCTGGCCTTATTGTTTGCCAAAGGACAAAAAGAAATGTCGCACTGGCTGGTTCCGATTGCGGCGGCGGCCATCAGCGTGCTGTGCTTTTCTCGCTCACGGCAATCAGGGAAGTCAGAAGGCTAAATCGAAGCAAAAAACTTTGAAACAGGATGAACATGATTTTTTTCAGGATGAGCAGGATTCAGAATCGGCTGGATCGGTTCAAAAGTTGATGGTCTTGTAAATCCTGTCGAAAATCATGCTCATCCTGTTTTGGCCACTGTATCTCAATGTAGCTTGTTCTGATTTCAAGAGAACCCTATAACCTGAAACCTGTCACCTAAATGATTAAACGTTACACCTTGCCCGAAATGGGCGCGATCTGGACCGAAGAAAACAAGTTTCGCAAATGGCTGGACGTGGAATTGGCCGCTTGCCAGGCCAACGCCGAAGCTGGAAACATCCCCGCCGATGTGGTCGAACCCATTCGCCAACGCGCGGCTTTTTCCGTCGAGCGCATTCATGAACTGGAAAAAACGCTCGATCACGACGTCATTGCCTTTACAACAAACCTCGCTGAAAACATCGGCCCAGAAGCGCGTTGGGTGCATTTCGGGCTGACTTCGTCAGACGTGGTGGATACCGCCAACGCTTTGTTGCTGGTCGAAGCGGGCGATTTGTTGCTGGACAAGCTGCAAGCTTTCAGTGATGTGTTGAAACGCCGCGCGCTGGAATTCAAAGACACGCCGATGATCGGTCGCACGCACGGCATTCACGCCGAACCGACTACGCTGGGGCTGACCTTTGCGCTGTGGTTTGAAGAAAATCGCCGCAACATTGACCGCCTGACGCGCGCTCGCGCGGGCGTCAGTTACGGCAAATTGTCTGGCGCGGTCGGAGCCTTCGCGCACCTTGATCCCGACATTGAAGAGCGCGTTTGTTTCCTGCTCGGCTTGCGTCCAGCCAGCGTTTCGACGCAAGTCATTCAGCGCGACCGGTACAGCGAATTCGTCTGCACGCTGGCGATCATCGCTTCGTCGCTGGAAAAAATCGCGCTGCAGGTTCGCCACTGGCAACGCACCGAAGTCCGCGAAGCGCACGAATTTTTCAAACCCGGTCAAAAAGGTTCGTCGGCGATGCCGCAC
>JAEUQP010000259.1 GCA_016789645.1 Acidobacteriota bacterium
CTCATAAGCAATCGAGAATTCGCCCAGCGTGCCGGAACGCCCGCCGACCACGACCACAATGTTGCAGCTTCTGATGTTGATTAACTCGCGCCCCATCAGCCCCAGCCCGGTAAAAATCAGCACGTCATACTCTTTGTAAGGCGAGTCGAACGTCTCGACGTGCTCCTTCAAACTCATGGCAGGCGAGATGCCGATGACATGCCCGCCGACCTCCTTTGCTCCGAGTACGGCTTCGTGCGGCAACCCCGGACAGGCTCCGGTCAGCAGGCAGCAACCGTTTTCAGCGATTGCTCGCCCAAGCTCTCGGCATAAGTCCAAATTCGATGCCGCGAGGTCGCCGCCCGCCGATCCCATCACACCGAATCTGATTTGTGCTTTGCTGAAGGGGTCGCGCGTAATCTGGAAAGCGCCGGAGCGCATGTTTTCAATTTTGTGGTTCATTGCCTCTCCTCCTTCCAATCCCCTTCTTTCACGCCAAGCTCAGCCAGTTTCCGCCGCATCTCTTTCAGGCACATCTGCTCGCAATCATCCACCGGCTGATCGAAGCCATGCCGATGGATAATCTTGATGTTCAGGCTAACTTCGGAACGCATCTTCCGCTTGGGCGCATAATGAATGGCGCGGTCGAAGGGTTGAATTTCATAAGTGGTGGGCCGTTCCTCCGTCGGCATAATCCACTCGGCGATTCGCTTCAGGTCTTGAAAAACCTCTTCGCAATGCGGGCATCCGGGTAACACTTCGTTTCCCGGATGTTCGTGCGTACCTTCAAGCTCAAGGTCGAAGCCGACTTTTACGAGTTGCCCATTCACCACCAAATTCTCCGGCCACACTTCGTAACAGACTCTGTGTCTTTGAATCAGGTCTTTCAATTGATTGATGGTCTCTTCCTGTTCCATAACGCTACCTCCGATCTGCCTGCCTCTGACAACGCAACCTGATTGTTTCAGAGCAAGCCGTTCATCTCCGTCACCAGCTTTTTAAGTTCAGCGGCGGTCTCTTTGATGCGCTGTAAATCGGCGTGCAAGCAGCTTGCCTTGAATTGCTCCACCTGCTCTTGGAGCGTCTCAATCTTCAGTTCCAGCAGCCGGCAGAGGCCCAAGACTTGAGAAGCCCGCGACTGAAGCTTCGGCTCGATATACTCACGCTCTTCACGATGTGCCTCCCAACTTTGATATTCCCAATCCGCTCGCAACGTGCCAAGACTTTGGTTCAACTTTCCCAGATGGACGAGGCAGCCCTGATGTGTCGCCATCGTGCTCGCTATCGAACCCGGTTTGGCGACACAGCAACACTTCGCAGCCAAATGCGCCTCTGCATTCCGGCAATCACACTCGGTCGGGATTGCTTCCAGCGCCTCTTGCAAATGCATCGCATCGAAATAAACGTCCTGGAATTTCTGTAACAGACCCATGACTTCTCCTCTTTGCCGTTTCAGAAAACCGCAGCCACTTCTCTGGCATGCACTTCTATCTTTTCAGACGCGCGCCACTGCGGCGGCTTAACTGCCGTGAACATTCCATAAGCCAGCGCGCCTTCGGCATACGCCCGGCGCACGGCGCCAAACGTCTCAACGCAGCGGCGCGTGCGCTCATTGCTCAGCCGCAGAAACACCTTTGTCATCCAACGGTCAGCGTAGTCTGAAAAATACCTCCAGGTCGCCGTGACCTGCGGTGTCAGGTCTTCGGCTTCAATCCCGTCAAAGCCGCCGGCCTCCATCCAACCGATGTAATCCCGCATGGTCGCTAGCGGCGGACAGAGAAAGCCTTGACACACATTCGAGATGAGGCGCGCTTGTTCGGGGTTTGCGGAGTCCGATGACGCAAGCCACGCAGACAGGGCGAGTACGCCGCCCGGCTTCAACACTCGCGCGCAATTCCGAATGAAGGCCTCTCTCTGCCAAATGTTCGCTGCATTCAAGCACCCACACGACATCAAAGCTCTCGCGCGGCAAGTCGAGTTGGTTGGCGTCCATCACCGCAAACCGCAGGTCATAATCAAAACCGGCAGCATGCGCCCGCCTGCGCGCGATCTTCGCCTGCTCCGGGCTGTTCGTGATGCCCAGGACAGAGCAATCAAGATTGCGCGCCAGCCACAGTGAGGCTCCGCCCAGCCCGCATCCGACATCGAGCACACGGGCAAAATGCGGAACCTGAGCGTGTGCGGCAAGGCGCTCTATGAGTTTTACCTGCGCTTCGGCGAGCGATTCGCCATCTTCCCAAAAACCGTGATGCATGTGTTCACCCCACCAAAGGCCATACGCGCTGGAAATTTGGTTGTAGTGTTCACGAATCGTGTCTGTTTGTATCGAGCCGTTGTCAGATTTCATTCCTCCTCCTCTCTGAGCGGCAGACTTACTTTGCCTGCTCACTTTTCGGCGCGTAATAACCGGCGCGTGTGCGAGCCACGTACCTGGTCTTGCTTTCACTTTGATTCACCACGACCTGGAGCTTGCGCCATTTGCCATCGCTCTTTGCGTCGTTCGGATAG
>JAEUQP010000277.1 GCA_016789645.1 Acidobacteriota bacterium
TATTCCGCCGGATCGTATTCCAGGTCGGCGTCCTGAATCAGGATGATGTCGCCTTCGGCGTAATGCAGCGCCGTGCGCAACGCCGCGCCTTTGCCCATGTTGTGACCGTGAAAGTAAATCTTGTATTTGGATTCTTCCGACAGTTTTTTCAGCACTTCGCGCGTGCCGTCTTTGGAACCGTCGTCCACGATGATGAGTTCTTTGCGCACATCGCCGAGGTTGACGGCTTCGACGCGGGCGATGATTTCGTGAATGGTGGCAGCCTCGTTGTACACGGGCATCAGAATCGAAAGTAAGGGTGGATTTTGCATTTTCAATTGTTGGCAGGTTTACCAACCTGCTCAGAATTTCGGGTTGATTGTGTGCGGGGCAATGAACGGCCAAGCCAGTACCGCTCGTGGTACTGGCGCTGTGTGATGCTCTAATTCGTTCTGCCTTCGGCACGTTCGCGACGGGCGACACCGGAACGGCGAGCGGCTTCTTCGACGGCTTTGGCAACCAGCGGCGCAACCTGTCGGTTGAAGACCGACGGGATGATGTATTCCGGGTGGAGTTCGTCTTCGCGTATGCTGGAAGCGATGGCCTGCGCCGCAGCCATTTTCATTTCTTCGTTGATGTCGGACGCGCGGCAATCCAACGCGCCACGAAAGATGCCGGGAAAACACAGCACATTGTTGATCTGATTCGGATAATCTGAACGACCCGTCGCCATGACTTTGACGTAAGGCCAGGCTTCTTCGGGCATGATTTCCGGCGTGGGGTTGGCCAGCGCAAAGACAATCGGATCGCGGTTCATTTTCTGCAGCATTTCGACTTTCAGCACGCCTGGCCCGGACAAGCCCAGAAACAAATCCGCTTCTTCGATGACGTCTGCCAGCGAGCCTTTCAGATTGTCGGGGTTGGTGTGGTTGGCGTACCACTCAACGGCTTCGTTCATGCCTTCGGTGCGACCGCGATACACCGCGCCGTGAATGTCGCAACCGATGACGTTTTTGGCTCCGGCGCTGAGCAGCATTTTGGTGCATGCCGTGCCCGCGGCGCCGACGCCCACCACCACGATTTTGATTTCGTCAATTTTCTTGCCGACGATTTTCAACGCGTTGATCAGCGCCGCCAGCACGACGACAGCGGTTCCGTGCTGATCGTCGTGAAAGACCGGAATGTCCAATTCGCGTTTCAATCGCTGCTCGACTTCAAAACAACGCGGCGAAGCGATGTCTTCCAGATTGATGCCGCCAAAGGCCGGAGCAATCGCTTTGACTGTGCGGACGATTTCGTCCACGTCTTTGGTGTCCAGACAGATGGGAAACGCGTCCACGCCGGCAAATTCCTTGAACAGCATGGCTTTGCCTTCCATCACGGGCAGCGCCGCCGCCGGGCCAATGTCGCCCAAGCCCAACACGGCTGTGCCGTCGGTGACGACGGCGATGCAATTGCGTTTGATCGTCAGGTTGTAAACCTTTTCCGGGTCTTTGTGGATGGCCATGCACACGCGCGCAACCCCGGGCGTGTAGGCGATGGACAAATCGGATCGGTTTTGCAGCGGGCGTTTGTTGGTGATTTCGATCTTGCCGCCGATGTGGCGCAGAAACGTTCGGTCAGAAACGTTGATGACGGTGACGCCATCAACTTCTCCCACCGCTTTGGCAATGCTGGCGGCGTGTTCGTCGTCTCCGGCGGCAACGGTAATGTCGCGGATCAGGTGATGCGCGCCGACTTCAACAATATCAATAGCGCCGATGTTGCCACCGGCTTCGCCAATGGCGGAGGTGACGTGTCCCAACATTCCGGGACGATTGGCCAGTCGCAAGCGTAGAGTGATGCTGTAGCCTTCACTCGGTATGACGTTCATTCGTAAGATTCCTTGTGGGTCAAGCTCAAAATCAGGCCGCTGAGAATACCTTATGCTCAAAAAGCAGGCAAGAATCAGATTCTTCGGCGGTTATGCGCTGTCCCTGTTGGTGTTGTTTCAGTACAATGCGCGCGGTTCAAAATCTTTTCCCCTATCAATCGAGAAACTTTCATGAAGCGAATCCACAGACTTCTGATTCCGGTGTTGCTGCTGGCTGCGGTTTTGGCAGCGCGCGAAACTTCGTCGCGCGCGCAAACTTCTTCAACGGCCAAAGCAGCAAAGAAACTCAATGTGCTCTTCATTTCCACCGACGACCTGAATAACGATTTGGGTTGTTATGGGCATTCACTCGTGCAGTCGCCGAATATAGACCGGCTGGCTGCGCGAGGCGTGCGTTTTGATCGCGCCTACAACCAGTTTCCCTTGTGCAGCCCCAGCCGGACAAGCCTGATGACTGGCTTGCGCCCGGACACGACGCAGGTCTTCGACCTGCAAAAGCATTTTCGCTCCGTGTTGCCGGAAGTGATGACGTTGCCGCAAGCGTTCATGCGCAACGGTTATGTCGCCGCGCGCGTCGGAAAAATTTACCATTACGGAAATCCCGGCCAGATTGGAACAGACGGATTGGACGATCCGCAATCCTGGAACGCAGTCGTCAATCCGCGTGGCGTGGATAAAGACGAAGAAAAGGTGCTGACCAATTACACTCCCACGCGCGGGCTGGGCAGTTCGTTGTCTTTTTATGCTTCGCCTGCGCCGGATGAAGAACACACCGACGGCAAAGTCGCCGCCGAAACCATCAAATTGCTGGAGGCGAACAAGGATCGCCCGTTTTTCATCGCCGCCGGATTTTATCGTCCGCATTGCCCGTACATCGCACCGAAAAAGTATTTCGATTTGTATCCGATGGAGAAAATCGCTGCGCCGAAATTTTCTCGGAGCGAATGGAACTCCATTCCCGAAGCGGCAACCTGGCTCAAAGACCCGCATTTCGGCGTCAATGAACAACAGCAGCGCGAAGCCATC
>JAEUQP010000791.1 GCA_016789645.1 Acidobacteriota bacterium
CCGCTCAAACGCAGTTATGGTTCGATTCCGCGCCTGTATCAAAAGTACATCGGCCACGACAACAACCGCGACTTTTACATGTCGTCGCAACCCGAATCGGAAGCCATCAACCGCATTTTCTATCACGAATGGTTTCCGCAAATTGTTTACAACCATCACCAAACCGGCCCGGCGGGAACGGTGCTTTTCGCGCCGCCGTTTCGCGATCCGTTCAATTACACCTTCGACCCGATGGTCGTTGCCGGAATTGATCTGGTCGGCGCGGCTATGCACCAACGCTTCGTCGCTGAAAACAAACCCGGCGCGACGACGCGAACCGGCACGGGCTATTCGACCTGGTGGAACGGCGGACTGCGGACGACCGTTTACTTTCACAATATGATCGGTTTGCTGACCGAAACCATCGGCAGCCCAACGCCGATGGAAATTCCCTTCGTCGTCAGCCGCCAACTTCCGCAAGGCAATTTGATCGCGCCAATCGCTCCGCAGAAATGGCACTTCCGACAATCGGTCGAATATTCGATCACGGCCAATCGCGCCGTGGTGGATGTGGCGTCGAAAAATCGCGAAGACTTCCTGTTCAACATTTACCAGATGGGACGGAACTCGATCGAGCGTGGCAACCGTGACACCTGGACGGTGTCTCCCAAACGCCTGGCCGAGGTGCAGGAAACCATTGACCGCGAACGCCGACAAGGCGGCGCTGGAGGTGATGGCCCAGGCGCAGGCGGCGGCAGAGGAGGAGGCGGACGCGGCGGCGGCGCGGCTTCGCTGAAGCATTACGAGATGCTGCGCAAACCCGAGTTGCGCGATCCGCGCGGGTACATTCTTCCTTACAATCAGGCGGATTTTCTGACGGCGACGAAAT
This sequence comes from Acidobacteriota bacterium, assembly GCA_016789645.1. Classification (GTDB taxonomy): domain Bacteria; phylum Acidobacteriota; class Blastocatellia; order RBC074; family RBC074; genus RBC074. The sequence goes on from JAEUQP010000791.1 coordinate 869, forward strand.
TCGTCAATGCGCTGATCAAAACCGGCGTCACGATTCATCGCGCGACTGGCGAATTTCAGGTCAACGGCAAATCGTATCCGGCGGGTTCGTATGTCGTGAAAACCGCACAGGCGTTTCGCCCGCACATTCTGGATATGTTCGAACCGCAGGATCACCCGAACGATTTTCAGTATCCGGGCGGCCCGCCGATTCCGCCGTATGACAGCGCAGGTTGGACGCTGGCTTACCAGATGGGCGTGAAGTTCGACCGCATTCTGGACGCTTTCGACGGGCCGTTTGAAAAGATCAACGGCTTTGCCAAAGTCGAAACCGGAATGCCGCGTCCGCTGGCAAACGCCGCGGGCTATCTGGTTAGCCACGAAGTCAACGATTCGTTTCTGGTCACCAACCGCTTGTTGAAAGACGGCGAAGAAGTCTTCTGGCTGAAACAGGCGTTCACGGCCAACGGCAAAACCTATCCGGCGGGAACCATCTTCGTTCCGTCGAAAGCGTCAACTGGCGCGAAGGTTCGCAAGATGGAAGTCGAAACCGGCGTTCGGTTTGAACCGCTGATGACGAAACCAACGGGCGAAATGTTCAAACTGAAACAGCCGCGCATTGCGCTGTGGGATCGGTACGGCGGTTCGATGCCTTCGGGCTGGACGCGCTGGATTCTGGAACAGTTCGAATTTCCCTTCACGGTCGTTTATCCGCAAACGCTGGACGCCGGGAATCTGGCGGACAAATTCGACGTGATTCTTTTTGTCACCGGAGCGATTCCGGCGGTTCGCGCAGCAGGCGGCGGAGGCCCGGCAGCGGCGGGCGGTGATGAACCGGTCTTTGGCCGCATGCCACAAGCTTCAGAATTGCCGGAAGAATTTCGCGGCTGGGTCGGCAACATCTCAGCGGCGCGAACGATTCCCCAATTGAAAGCCTTCATCGAAGCCGGTGGCACGGTGTTGACCATCGGCAGTTCGACGAACCTCGGTTATCACCTGGGATTGCCAATGGCGAATGCGCTGGTCGAGAAAACGGCTTCCGGCGACGAACGTCCACTGGGACGCGACAAGTACTACATTCCAGGTTCGGTTTTGCAGGTGGCTGTGGACAACACGAATCCGTTGGCTTACGGCATGCCTAATCAAGTGGATGTGTTTTTCGACAACAGCCCGGTGTTTCGGTTGAAACCGGAAGCCGCGCTGACCGGTTTGAAGCCGGTGGCGTGGTTCGACAACGGCTCACCGCTGCGCAGCGGCTGGGCTTGGGGGCAGCGA
>JAEUQP010000792.1 GCA_016789645.1 Acidobacteriota bacterium
GTGATGTCATCCCAGGTTTCCAGCGGATTGCCTTGCAGGTCTTTCAGTGAATAACGTTTGGCAACGACTCGTTGCGCGTTAATGCCTAACGGGGTTTTGGTTGCGGGGCTGGCAAATTGAACAATTTGTTGTCTGCTTGCGCTCATGGCTTGTCTACTTCCTTCGATTACTTTTTTGGATTGTTGTCGGAAACGTCAGTTCTCCCTTTCCCGGCAAAACCGACAAAGAGCAAAGCTGTGTTGGAATTTGAAAAGAAACTATCGTTTTGCAGGCTCGACCAAAAGGAATTCAGTCTCGGATTCATGAAGGTTGTGGCAACACAAACCCGCAGCCGAAGTTTAGACAACCCGGCTTCTCAAGACTCAAGCCGCTTCTGAAGTTTGTGCTGAGAAAGCGTTGAGTCACGGTGAATTACCTGTTTTGTTACTGTTGAGCGGCGCAGAATATAGTCCCACCATATACGGATTGTCAATCACGTTTCTCAACAATATATTGTGGTTTCTTGTAAATGCTGACCGATAAAGAAAATGTTCTTGTCGGGCAGTTTTGACGTCTCAAGAGGTGGCTTGGTTAAGCCAATTCGGCAAGTGTTGCAAGGCTGAAACTTAGCGGGAAAGTGGCTAACTTTCCCGCTGTTGAGGTAGAGCCGGGATTTTCCGGGATTATTTCAAACGAGCATTGACTGCGTCCCAGTCAATGTTCTGGAAGAAGGCTTCGATGTATTTCGGGCGATCTGCCGGAACGTAATCCAGGAGGAAGGCATGTTCCCAAACGTCCATGATCAGCACCGGGTTAAATCCGGCGACGTTTCCGGTTTCGTGCAGATTGATCCAGTGATTCGACAGCCGTCCGGTCGCCGGGTCCTGGTAACAAGCCGCCCAACCGACGCCGCGCATCTTGCCGATGGTCAGGAAGTTCTTTTTCCAGTTTTCATAACTGCCGAAATTCGCTTCTGCCGCTTTGAAAAACGCCGAAGCCTTGTCGGGATCGCCGCTGCCGCCGCTTTTCAAATTGCCGAAGTAGTATTCGTGCAACACCATGCCGTTGTATTCAAAGCCCAACCGGCGAGTCAGTTCGGAATACACAGGCATTTCGTTCGCCGTGATTTCGCCTTTGGAAAGATCGGCGATTTTTTCATTCAGGATGTTCGTGTTGGTCACGTATCCTTCGTACAGCTTGAAGTGAATCTGCAAGGTTTTGTCAGAGATTCCGCTCAAGCCGCTCAGGTTAAAAGTCTTTGCTGCGTATGATTGATTGGCGGTTTGCGCCATTCTTTTACCTCCGATGAAAATTGTTATTGGAATGATGCGAGTGAACTTGCACCCACGCAGGCATCTTAGCCGTTGAATGGAGTCTGAACAAACAGGCGGGAATTGCGGGAAGGGAAGAGTGGAACAAGCGATGTTGCCTGTTCCACTCAGGCAAGAAATTACTTGATGAATAGGATGTAATCGCCGTGCGAGACTCCCATCAACAACAACATCGGCAATGACAGCCAGGCGTTGGTGCGCGAAGCCAGGAAGACTTTGCGGGCGAGTTGAGCGGATTCCGCCGGAATCGGAGTTCCGTTGTCGGCGTTGTCCGCCGTCCAGGCAATGATCTTTTTCTGATAACGCCAGATGATGCCCCAGACGTTGAGCAGCATGATGACGCCTAAACCTCCACCAATTCCGATGGCGATGGTCTTATTGCCTTTGAACAGGTAAATCATCAAGCAGGACATAATGATGACCAGAATGGCGATGCAAGCCGCCAGCACTCGCCCGTCATTGATCTTGTGGATCAACGGGTAAATGATGGCGTATGTGACCAGCACGATCACCAGCCAGATTCCCAGCCAGGAATGATACCCGGCTCCGGCAGCCTGGGCGTCCGAAGGGATGATGTAGATGGCGTAATAAATCAATCCCACCAAGACTGTTCCCACGGCTCCCCAGCGGAAAAAGTACAGCGCCTTGGGCATCAATTTGGGGATGACTTTGCCTTTGGTCGGGGCATCGAGTTCCTTCATCAACGGGACGTTGACCAGATTGAAAAAATACAGCAATCCAATCCAGGCGATTCCGAAAACAAAATGACTCCAACGTAACAGCATACGAAACAGGTCGTCGGCGGACGGCACGGCCAGCCAATCGCCCTGCAAGGCAAAACCGAGAAAGGCCGGTAAGTCATTCAAAGGCCCTGTGAGCATATGACCTCCTAACAGTTTGAAAGTTGTGGTTCTGTGGTTGTGAAATTCCCTGACGGCTTTTTTGATAACAAGCCATTTGCAAACGCTTCAGCAGCGTTTGCACTTCAAGCCCAAAACATAAGACTTGAGATTGTGGTGAGACGGGCGAACCATAATCCTGACTCTGCATGCTGTCAATGGAACGCCCACTTCGCTGTGCCCGGCCAGAGAATTCGGCAACAGCAAATGACTTGATCTAAACCAATGAAATCTTCCTGCGCGCCCGCGCAGCCAATGCGGCTGCCGAGCTTTTCACTTGAGCGCTGGCTGAGGTAAGCGAGCTACGATACCGCAGTCAGTTGCTCACGAATGAACACAACTGAGCAGTTGAAGCTCAGCACGCCCGGCAAATACCGATGGCTTGCTTTTATTCGTGGTCATTCGCGTTTATTCGCAGTTGATTTCTTTTCCCAGGCTTTATCCCATCGAAGTGGTGCGTTCCGGCTTGATCTTGTACATCACGCGGACTTCGCCCGGCTGGCGGAACGGATACACGTCTTGTCCTAAATACTTCTTGGCCATTTTGTTGATGTGATCGTCTGCGCCGTCCAGCGTGCGTTCAACGACGGTGCCGCGCACTTCCAGATACCGATATGGATTTTCCGGATCGGTCAGCGACAACGCCACGCGTCCGTCTGCTTGCAGGTTTTTGTCTTTCTGACGACCGACAGCAGTATTGAAGACGACGTTTTCGCCGTCGTAATCAATCCACACCGGAGTCACCTGCGGCGAACCGCCCGGCATCAAGGTCGCCAATCCGGCGAAGACTTTCTTGTCAAAGAGGTCGAGGTATTTTTCGGGAATTACCGAAGCCATAAAATCTCCTATTGGGTAGTTGGAAATCGTTATGCTGCTTCTTTTTGCAGCTTCTCTTGAATCCAAAGATTGAGCAAAGTTTCTGGTGAAACGCCTCGCATTTGAGCCACTGCTTGAAGCTTTTCAGCCAGTGAATTTTCCAATCGGAAGTAACAGACTTCTGATTGTATGTTGACTGTAAAGTTGACTGGTTTGGCCAACTGCCAGAAATCGGTTGTGTCGTGCGAGTCCCAGAAATCTGCCATTTCTTCGTAGGATCGCGCTTTCGAAATTGAGCTTGTCGTTCTTGCCATCGTGTTGCTTAGATTGCTAACTCCGCCATCGTTCGCAGAGTGTTGATATCCGAAGTTCCGCAAATCATGGTTGTAATGCCGCAAGTCTTCCATGCGGCCAGACGTTCGGCGATGCGTTCTTTCGGGCCGCACAGCGCGACTTCGTCCACCAGAGCATCAGGCACAGCAGCGATGGCTTCCATCTTTTTGCCGGTCAGGTAGAACTCCTGAATTTTGTCGGCGGCTTCCTGATATCCGTAACGGCAGGCGATGTCGTAATAAAAGTTTTTCCCTTTCGCTCCCATGCCGCCGATGTACAGCGCCAGTTGCGGTTTGATCTGATTGCGGCAAGCGGCGACATCGTCGCCCATCACGATATGAACCGTCGGCGCGATGTCGAAGTTATTCAAATCCTTTCCGCCGCCCGCTTTGGCAAAACCTTCGTCCAGCCATTCGCGATAAACCGGCACTCGTTCAGGCGAAAAGAAAATCGGCAACCATCCGTCGGCGATTTCCGCCGCCAGCGCGACGTTTTTCGGTCCAACCGCCGCCAGATAAATCGGAATGCTTGGACGAAACGGATGAATAATGGATTTGAGCGGTTTGCCCAAACCGGTGCCGCCTTTGCAGGGAATGTCGTAATGCTCGCCGTGGAATTCCAGCGGCTGTTCGCGTTTCCAGATGGTTCGCATGATTTCGACGTATTCGCGCGCGCG
>JAEUQP010000317.1 GCA_016789645.1 Acidobacteriota bacterium
ACCCGTCACGCGAATGAAGCTCAAACCGAAATCACGCGAATTCAATGACAATTCCGGCAAACCGACTTGCTGGTTGACGCTGCGTCCGGCGTTTTCGATCTGGACTTGATTGGCCACGCGGCTGAACGCGATGCGCGCGTCATTGACGAACGTTGGCGAAAAAGTGTGGCTTTCGTTCAGCATCAGGTTTTGGCCGCGCCGGTAAACCGTGTTGCCGTAACCGGGGACGAAAACTTGAGTCACGCCGGAATATGGTTCGAACAACTCGCGGTCGGCGAAACTGTAACGTGCCGTCAGCCGCGAACGGTCATTGATCACTTGATCCAATCGAACGTCGAACGAATCGTTGCGGTCGCGCTGTTCGGGCGAAGCCACGAAATTCTGTCCGGGCACATTGCGATTCGGCAGCGGATACAGCGCAGCGATTTTCAACCCGATGGGATTCAACGCTTGTTGCGGAATCACTCCGCCGGGAAATTGGTTGGCCGTACCGGGAATCAGCGGCCAGAATTGTTGCGGCAGTTGCGAAAAATCGCCGACGCGTTCGCGCGCCGTTGGCACGTTGGCCAATCGCGTGATGCCTTCGCGCAGTCGAGTGCCTTCGTAATCGCCGAAAAAGAACGTACGGTCTTTGATGATGGGACCGCCAATGCTGAAGCCGAACTGATTGCGGCGATACGTCGGATCGGGTTGGTCAGCGGGTGCGAAGTAGTTGCGAGCGTCCAACGCCTGATTTCGCAAAAATTCGTAAGCCGTGCCGTGAAAACTGTTCGAGCCGGATTTCAGCGCGACGCTGATTTGCGCTCCGGCGCTGCGCCCCAGCGAAGCGTCGTACACGCTGGAAATGACGGCGAATTCGCCGATGGCGTCCACCGGAGGTTTGACGCCGAACGTATTCAGCTTCGGATCCACGTTGTACACGCCGTCCAGCAAAAAGTTGTTGGCGTCTTCGCGCTGGCCGTTGATGGTGAACGCGAAATCTCCGCGCACGGAACCCGCCGAACCTTGTGCAGAAGGCGTCGTTCCCGGAGCCAGCAAGGCTAATTCCAGGAAGTTGCGTCCGTCGAGCGGCAAGCCGGTGACTTGTTTGTTGTCAATCACGGCGCCAAGCGAAGCATTTTCGTTGTTGAGAACTTGAGTCCAGATTGCACCGTCATCAACGATTTCAATTCCACTTACCCGTAACGTAACGTTAAAGCGAAGTTCCTGGTTGACACTCAACTGAACAGATTCGGCAAATTTGCCAAACCCAGATTGCTCCACCTGAAGTTGGTAGGTTCCTGGCTGCAAAAGTAAAAATGCGTAATCACCGGTTTGATTGGTGGTGGCGTTTTGGACTTTATTGGTTTCTGTATTGGTCAATTTCAGTTTCGCGCCCGCGATGACCGCTGCGTTGGGGTCAGTGACTGTTCCGCGAATCGAGCCGCGATAATTTTGCGCTGACGCAACACTGGTCAGGCACAACAAACTGAAAACTACTCCGAAAACAAATCTTGCTTTCACTGATAACCTTTCTATCTGTATTGGTGAAGATATGGTTCTGATTGAAGCGAAACAAACGAACTCGCGCGCGGCAAGGTTCAATCAGAGATTTGGAATTCATTCCATTTGAACTATTCAAGACGGCCAAACCGGTGCTGCTGTTTCGACTATCTTCATGACAATTTTGTCTGTTGCAGCTTGGCGGAAGCTTTGATCAACGCCTTCAACGCGGCGCTTTTCAGTTGTTTGGCTTCGGTGATGGTGACGTGACGCATCTTTTTGCCTTCGCCGGTCAATAACCCTTTCGGATCGTCCAGTTCCGTGCCGTTCATAAAGTACAGATTGACGTGTTTTTTGTGCGGACCAATGGCGATGAATTGCCCGCCCATCGTACCGTCCAAACTAAACCGGGCGACGCGCCAGCCGAAATAAATCTTTTCCTCAGCTTTGGGGACGAGTTTGACGATCAAGGCGCGGGCTTCGGTGGCCAGTTCGCGAATGTTGTCGTCGTAATTGTTCAGCAACAGTTCAAAGTCTTCGGGCATAA
>JAEUQP010000345.1 GCA_016789645.1 Acidobacteriota bacterium
TTGACGATTTTGCGCGCTTCATCCACCACCAGAATATGCCGAATTACGCTCTCGGCATTGACCGCCAGATTGCCCGCTTCGCCCAGATTGACCAATTGGAACAGATATTTGTCGCCCGACACCGACTGGTATAACACGTCGTTGGCCAGCGTAATGGCGCGAATGTATTCATCCACCACGCCGGTCGTGCGAACTTCCAGCCGCTGGTTGATCAATCCCAACGTGATGGCCAACGCCAACAGCATCAGCGCGATGAAAACGATCAACTGCGTGCGAAAACTGGCCAACGGTTTCAACAATCCGACAAATTTCATTTTTTGAACTCACCACAAAAAGCACAAAAGACACTAAAACACCAAAATCCGTTTTGTGCCTTCTGCGTTTTTTGTGGTTTCAATGATCCCCACTCAACTGAAGTCTTAGCTTTTGCCTCAGAGTTTCGCTAATAACTTTCGGGCTTTTTCCTGTACATGGCCTTCCGCCTTGGCGCGCGAAGCCGTCACCGGGCGAGCCAGAATTTCCTGCAACTGGCGACGCGCATCGTCATTGCGACCGTCTTCTTTGTACGCTTCGGCCAGCGCCAATTTGATTTCCAGATTGTGCGGCGCAATTTTCAATCCGGCTTCGAGCCTTGTAATTGCACGACTTAGATTGCCGCCGACAATGCGCGGCAACTCTTTGTCCATTTCGCCCAGCGCCAGATACGCGCCGCCATCCTGATACCGATCGTTCAGCCGCAGAACAGTTTCCATCTCGGCGCGAATTTTTTTGACGGTTTGCAACGCCTTCAACGCGCCGATCTGTTCACTGTATCCGCCGTAATTGGCTGCCAGCCAGAAATGCCCTTCGACCGCGTTGGGTTCCGCCGCGACCGCTCGCTGAGCGACGTTGATTCCCTTTTGAAACAGAGCCAGCTTTTCGGCGTTCGCGGCGTCTTCGCCGACGTAGTAATACCCGCGCGCAGCTCGCCACATCCATTGGTAATCACTCGTCCCGGCATTCAATACGCGTTCGATGACAGCCAGCGACTGTTTGTCCTGTTCGTTGTTTTCGCCAAACGTGAACAGCGAATCGGCTTCATGAAACGGATTGACCGGTTGCCCGGCGCGTGGTTTGAGTTGCGCCTGAGCACTAACAACCAACAGGCACATTGCGATGATCGGAAAAACTGCTTTATACATCGGGCAAAAACTAACAACTCGATTCCCGTTCCGCAAGGTGCGCTTTCACCAGTTTGCGCCCGGCCAACGCTGGTGCGATGATCCGCGCACACTACAGTTCACCAATGAGTACGTCCGCGCCTCTGCGGGCAAGATTTCCCGTCAAACGCCTGCTCGCGTGGGCGCGAGCGTACCAAGTTCCTGTTTCAAACATCTGCTGCGGTGATACCCGCTGAGCATATTTCCAGATGATTATGATGAAGTTGACGATTCGCCATCTTTCCCTGTTGTTCTGCGCCGGATTGATTTCGCTGGTCGCCGTTGCCGATCTGAGCGCCACCCCTGTCACGCGCAAACGCAAAGAACGTTTGACCACAAAGCTCAAACCGGACACAACCGACAAATCCGAGCTGGAAAAAGTGATCGAACTGGCTCGCCGCGCGCAGGAAGCCGCCGAGCAGGCTCAGGCCGAAGCCCGACGCGCCCGCGAACACAGCGAAGCTCTGCAACAACGGCTGGAAAAAACCGAACGGGAATTTGATCATTTTCGCCAAACGGTGGCCGCCAATTTTGCCGCGGCCCAACCGGCGACGTCTGTTTCCCCCGTCGTGGCGCAACAATCCACCGACCAGAAATTCAACGACCGGCTGGCGAATTTGGAAGATCAGGTGGAAATCAACACCGCTCAGATCAAGGAACACGCTCAGACCAAGATCGAAACCGGATCGCGTTACAAATTGCGTTTGTACGGCGAAATTCTGGTCAACACGTATTTCAACAGCAACGATTCGGCCAACAACGACGTGCCGACCATCGTCTTTCCTGACGTCGCGACCAACGGACGCAAACGCAACAATCTGGGCACATCGTTGCGACAATCGAAATTCGGCGTGGAAATGACCGGGCCTCGCCTTGGCAATGCCAAGCTGAGCGGCCACGCCGAATTCGATTTCTGGGGCGGACCGATTTCGCGTTACGACGGCGACGTGCTCGGCTCGCTGCGGATTCGCACAGCCTCTGCGCGGCTGGACTGGGATCGCACGACGCTGGAAATCGGCCAATTGGAACCGTTGATTTCTCCGCTGACGCCGACGTCGCTGGCGGCTAGCTGGATTCCGGCGATGGCTGCGACTGGCAATTTGTGGCAATGGCGTCCGCAAATCACCATCGAACACCGCGCGCGGCTCAATGAATCGTCAGCGTTGGTTTTGAAAGCGGGGTTGATGCCAAATTTCAGTGACACCAACGGCGTCCCGGTCGGAGCCGCTGGCGGCACCACCAGCGAAGGCGACCCCGGATACGAAGGCCGCATTGCCTTTCGTCGCGCGCTGGAAAATGACCGCACGTTTGAACTCGGCTTTGGCGGATACGGCGAACGAAAAGTTTTTCCGTTTGATCGCCGCGTGACCAGTTACGCGTTGACCGGTGATTGGCAGATTCCGCTGGGCGACCGGCTGACCTTCACCGGCGAAGCGTATTACGGACAGAGCATTAACCTGGGCGAACGCGCCGGAATCAGCATTGATCGGCTGTACGCCGCCACCGGCAATGTGCTGAATCCGACAACGGTGATTCGCGGCATTCATTCCGCCGGAGGCTGGGCGCAATTGAGCTTTCAGGCGACCAAAAAACTGGAGTTTAATTTCGCCGTTGGCAAAGACGATCCGAACAACAACGACATTCGCCGCGGCAACATCGGCAACTTCACACGGTTCAAAAATCAGGCGGCGTCGGCAAATTTCATTTACTTCCTGACGCCGAATTTTGAAATGTCGCTGGAATACCGCCGTACATTGACCGATTACGCACCGGGGCGACGCACGAACAACCACGTCAATCTGGCATTCGGCTATCTGTTTTGACCGTTCGCAAAACCGGTTGCTATATTCCGTCACGTTATGGCTGAACCCTCAAATTCCGAATACACGATCCGCGAATGCACAACCGTTGAAGATTTTACCGGTTGCCTGAACCTGCAACGCAAAGTCTGGCAATTTTCCGATCTGGACATCACGCCGCTGCGCACCTTTGTCGTCACGCGGCATAGCGGCGGAGCCAGTTTCGGCGCGTTTGA
>JAEUQP010000346.1 GCA_016789645.1 Acidobacteriota bacterium
TATGGAACGCCGAGCCTATGCGACCTTTATGAAAAACTGGCCCGGCAAACACATCCTCATCAGTTCCCCGCCGAGCGATTGGGCGACTTATCCAACAGCCGAACTGCCCAAAGATTTGGTCATCAACATCATGGTCGGCGATCTGCAACGCATCCGCGATTACCCGGCCAAGGGGTTTCAGATCGAACAGGACATCCCGGCAAACGTCTGGCAAGCCTATGAACAGTTAATTGCATTGGGATACGACAAACATTTGATTGATTGACCAGCGATTGCTGCAACCCAGCACGCATACCTCGTTCAATCAGAGCAATTCGCCCCGGATCAACGGATTCAAACTCAACCGTATCCCCAAGGAGAAAGCTATGAAGTTTCATCAGGCCGTATTGTCGTTTGTTTTTGTCGTCTCTGGCTTTGCGCTGTCCGTGTTGGCTCAAACGCCGCCACCCCCCGATCCAGCCACTCAAAGCAAAAAATCCGATACAGGCAAATCTCAAGAGAAAAAAGCCGAGGAAACGCCATCGTACCAGTCGCTGGTCGAACGATTGAAAAAGAACGATCGCACGGTGGATTTTCGCCAATTGCGCGTGGCGTATTCTGAAACCGAAGGCTTTTCCCCTTATGGCACTGACCGCGAAGGCAGACAGAAAATGTTTGCCGCACTGAGCGAAAAAAATTTCGGCCAGGCCGCTGAACAAGCCGAAAAAATTCTCAAGGACAAATACGTTGATATTTACGCCCACTTTGTCGCAGCAAGAGCGTACGGCGAACTTGGCAAAGCGGACAAAAGCGAATTTCACGACTTCGCCTTTAACGGGCTGATCAAATCCATTATGGGAACCGGCGACGGCAAAACGCCGGAAGCCGCTTTTTTCGTCATTGCCGTCGAAGAAGAATATGCTTTGTTAGATGTGATGGGGATGAAAGTCAGAGGCCAATCGCTGATTCGCAAGGACGGCCACAGTTATGACCTGATGCGCGTGACTGATTCTCAAACCGGAAAAGAAACCGAGTTTTATTTCAACATAGACAGAGTCTTTGGCCAGATGGACAAGCTTCTGAAAAACAAAAACTAAAATTCGTCAGCAGGTTCTTTTCGTTCCGGCAATCACCGGCTATGCTAACGGCGTTTTTGCTTAATCTCGTCTTGAAGGAATTCAACCACACATGAAACTCAAATTGTGTCTTTGCTCTTTGTTACTGCTGACCATGGCCGGATTGGCCGCAGCCCAAACCACGACCGCACAACAACTCGGTTACGGCCCGAACGACAAAGTGCTGATGGTACACGCTGACGACATTGGCATGTCGCATTCGGTCAACGTCGCCTCCATCGAAGCCTTCAAGAAAGGAATGGTGACTTCGGGCAGCATCATGGTTCCTTGCCCGTGGTTTCCGGAAATTGCCGCTTATGCCAAAGAACATCCCGAACTCGATCTGGGATTGCATCTGACGCTGACCAGCGAATGGAAGTATTTGCGTTGGCGTCCGGTGGCTTCGCCGGAAAAGGTCAAAGGCCTGCTCGACCCGGAAGGCTTTATGTGGCGATCGGAACGCGATACAGCCAAAAACGCCACGCCGCAGGAAATCGAAACCGAACTCCGCGCGCAAATCGAACGTGCGCTCGCTTTCGGTATCAAGCCCACGCATCTGGACACGCACATGGGCACACTCTACACGCGCAAGGATTTTTTTGACGTCTACACCAAACTCGGCAAAGAGTACGGCATTCCAGTGATGGTCATGCGCCCAACCTTGGAAGCGATTCAATACGGCAAGCTGACCGGTTCGCCGATTACCGAAGATGTGTTGAAAAAGGTCGAAGCGGACGGCTTTGCGATGCTCGATTACCTGGTGACGGGCGTGTCAGGCAAAACTCCCGCCGAACGCAAAGAAGCGTACAAAACGTTCCTGCGCAATTTGAAACCTGGCGTGACGATGCTGATTGTGCATCTGGGCATGAACGATCCTGAACTGAAAGCGACGACTGGATCATGGGAACAGCGCTACGGAGATTTCCTGGCCTTTACCGATCCTGAAATCGAAGCCTTGATCAAAGAACTCGGCATCAAGCTGACGACCTGGCGCGAAATGGGCAAGGTCGCGTGGAAAAATTTGGGCAAATAAAAAGAAGTTTCGGTAAAAATTTGACTTTGTTTTTTTACTGCTCATACTATCCGCCATCCGCGCAGTGAAGTGCTTGCTCTGGAATCCGATTCGTTCGTAAAGGAGTCTCTTCAAATACTATTCTCCATAGTTTTACGAATAAAACTGAATCAACACACATCACAAGCACCCACTGAAATCACAATCAACGAATCTATCCCCAGGCTAATCAGAGTTCGCTCTGCATTGGCTACAATATTAATTCTACTTGGCAAAGTAGTCGTCAGTTCCGCATCTCCACATCCATCCCCAGTTAGCAACCCGTTGGAGCCAGCAGTTTTGACTTCGACCAATTTTCAGGAGAAACAATGAACAAAAGATATGTTTTGTTGGCAATGGCTCTCATTGGCCTGCTTTCGGTTTCACCCCTTTTGCCGACACAAGTAACGGGTCAGGGAAATTCTCAAAATACGCCCGCCGAAGTGAGTTTGCCGGACAAATTTGACGTGTCGCCCAAACCATTGCGCGACATGTTTCCCAACAAGAATCAGCCGTTGCTGCCTCGTGGCGGTAAAGACTTCGAACCCGGTCGGCCACAACCGGTTGGCAACTCCAATCCTTCGGTTGTTGATCCATTAGCAAGCAAAAGCTTTGGGTTTCCAACGGCTCTGGTCAATCCGAAAGCCTTCACGGAAGGGGTGCCGATTGATCCCACTTATCGTGTCGCTCCGCCGGATACCACTGGCGATTTGGGCCCGAACCATTATGTCCAGTGGGTCAATCTGCGATATTCGGTGTACACACTGACGCGCGACGCGGGCAACAACATCACCAACTTCAATCTGGTTAACGGGTTTCCGAAAAACGGCAACGTCATTTGGCAAGGTTTCGGTGGCCGATGCGAAACCGATAACGACGGCGATCCGATTGTGCAATACGATCAATTGGCCGACCGTTGGGTGCTGACACAGTTTGCTGTTTCCGGCACGCCTTACACCCAGTGCGTCGCTGTTTCGACCACCCCTGATCCGACCGGCACGTATTATCGTTACGCATATTCGTACAACACAGATTTCAACGATTATCCGAAGATGGGCGTTTGGCCGAATGCGTATTACATCACCTACAACATCTTCAAACGCGGTCGCACTTATGGCGGAAATAAAGTCTGTGCGTTTGAACGCAGCCAAATGCTGGCCGGTGGCACAGCGCGGCAAATTTGTGCTCAAACCAGCACCAGCTACGCCAGCTTGCTGCCTGCCGATTTGGAAGGAACGACGCTTCCACCCGCCAATTCCCCAAATTACCTGCTGAGCATTTCGACCTCAGCCCTGCAATTCTGGAAATTTACAGTGAATTGGAGCGGAAATGGATCAGGTACCTTAACCGGACCTACAGCGATTTCCGGCGCAGCGACGTTCAGCCGAGCATGCAGCGGCGGCACCTGCATTCCCCAACCGGGAACGACGCAACGACTGGATTCGCTGGCCGACCGGCTGATGTATCGGCTGAGCTATCGCAATCTGGGAACGCGCGAAGCGTTGTTGGTCAATCATTCCGTGGCCACGAACAATGTCAGCGGCATTCGCTGGTATGAGCTAACCAATGCCACCGGCCAAACGATGAACAGCGCGACGCCTGTCGTTCGCCAGCAAGGCACGTTTGCTCCGACAGCGGATTATCGCTGGATGGGCAGCGCCGCGATGGACAACAATGGCGGCATCGCCATTGGCTATAACATCTCGAACGCCACGAACATCAATCCGAGCATTCGGTATGCGTATCGCGGTCCGAATGACACGCTGGGTATCCTTGGCAACGAAACCAACATTCTGACCGGACCGGGCGTGCAAACCGGCAACCAGCTTTCGCGTTGGGGCGATTACAGCACCATCAGCGTTGACCCGGTTGATCGCTGCACGATGGTTTTTACCACAGAGTACATTCCGTCGAACGGCTCGTTTAACTGGAGCACGTACATCCATTCCTTCAAGCTAAGCACTTGCCAATAAGCAGGCTTTGGCTGTTTAACTCAAAGGAGCGAATGTCGTTGATGTTCGCTCCTTTGTTTTTCAAAAGCGAAGGGAGTTTTCATGAATTGGTCGTGCAGAATAACGATGGCTGTGGCTGGGTGGTTATGGTTAGCACAGTTGTTGGCCATGTCCCTCTGCACATCGGCAGCAGAAGGAATTCCGCCTGGTCAGTGGGGCGGCCAACATATCAGCCTGGAAATCACGAAAACCGGTGGAAGGTTGGAATTCGATTGCGCTCACGGAGAATTTGACGGAAGGCTGCAACCTGATCGGCAAGGCAGGTTCAGCACGGAAGGGATTTACATTGAAGAACACGGCGGGCCAACCCGTATGGACAACCAGTCCGCCAAAATCCCTGTTATTTACGCCGGACAAATCAACGGCGGAAAAATGAAGCTGACGATCAAACGCAAAGACACTCAAAAATCGCTTGGCTCGTTCACACTGAAACGCGGCGAAGAAGCCTTCATTGTGAAGTGCCGGTGACAATCACTTCCCTGTCCATTGCGGAGTTCGTTTTTCCAGAAAGGCGCAAATGCCTTCCTGCGCGTCGGCGGCCATCGCGTTCAGGCTCATGACTTCTTTTGTGTAGTCGTAGGCTTTCGACTGATCCAGATCAATTTGCGCATAAAACGCCTGCTTGCCCAGTCCAATGGTCATCGAACTGGCTTCGGCGATTTGGCGGGCTAACGTTTCGGTTGTTGTTTGCAATTCAGCGGCAGGAACGACTCGATTGATCAGTCCCCAATCGGCGGCGGTTGCCGCATCAATCGGAGTTCCGGTCAGCAACATTTCCAAAGCTCGTTTGCGACCAACCGCTCGGGTCAGCGCCACCATCGGAGTCGAACAAAACAATCCGATGCGAACTCCCGGCGTGGCGAACTTCGCCGATTCAACCGCGACGGCCAGGTCGCAAGTCGCCACCAATTGACACCCGGCGGCGGTCGCCATGCCTTGCACTTCGGCAATGACCGGCTGCGGAATGCGTTGAATCAGCGTCATCATTTCCACGCAAACCTCGAACAACTGCCGATATTCGTTGATGGAACGTCCGCGCATTTCGCTCAAATCGTGCCCCGAAGAAAACACATTGCCCGCCGCCGCCAAGACGATTGCGCCGACTTCGCGCGTTTGCCCCAACTGGCGTAAACAATCCGCCAGATCGCGCATTAGCGCCAGCGAAAGTGCGTTGCGACGTTCCGGGCGATTGAGCGTGATACGCGCCAGCGGAGCGCTGATTTCCACGAGCAGGTTTTCGTAAGTTGTCGGCATGGGAATTCTCCTTGAAAGCATCGAAAGTGGTTTGAGGATAACAGTCCGCGCTCAAATCGGTCTAGTCACGGATTTCAGGATTTTTTCAAAACCGCATCAGCTCAGAAAAACGTACTTCATTCTGTGGTTCACATTTCACAGCTTGGGAGAGACCATGAAATTACCTTTGAAAAAAATTGTTGGCGTTACGTTTGTGGGAATAGTTCTGCTGATCGTCGTCGGCTTGTTTGCCACTGGACTGTGGCGTGCGTTTGCCGGCCCGAAAGCGCGTGCCGTGACCAATCGAACATTTGACGCGACTCCGGCGCGGTTGGAACGTGGCAAGTATCTGGTCGAAAACGTGACCGGATGTTTGCATTGCCATTCCGACCGAGATTGGAAAGGCGACGGTTCGCCGGTTAAAGGCCGGGAAGGCGCTGGCACTTTCTTTTATGGAGCGCCGGGAACTTTGCATGCGCCGAACATCACATCGGACAAGGAAACTGGCGTCGGAGCCTGGAGCGACGACGAACTGGCGCGCGCCATTCGCGAAGGCGTCAGCCGCGATGGCCGGGCGCTGTTTCCGATCATGCCGTACATGAATTATCGGCAAATGTCCGACGAAGACCTGGCCGCAGTGATCGTTTACTTGCGAACGCTGCCGCCGATTCGCAATGCCGTCGAAAAACCAAAGCTGAATTTTCCGCTGAACTTTCTGGTCAATACCATGCCGCAACCGCTGGATTCACCGGTTCCGGCGGCGGATATTTCGACTCAGGTCAAACGCGGCGAGCATTTGTTGACGCTGGCCAGTTGCAGCGATTGCCATACGCCACAGGAAAAAGGCGCGCCGATTCCCGGCATGTTTTTGGCGGGCGGGTTCACGCTGAACGAACCGCCGGGAGAAGTAACTTCGACAAACATCACGCCCGATCCGTCAGGAATTCCGTATTACGACGAAACTCTGTTTCTGGAAATGATGCGAACCGGCCAGGTCAAAGCTCGCAAACTGAACATCACCATGCCCTGGAATCTGTATGGCAAAATGACCGACGACGATTTGAAAGCCATCTTCGCGTATTTGAAAACCGTCCCTGCTGTCAATCACAAGGTGGACAACGCCGAACCTCCGACGCCCTGCAAAGTGTGCAAAGGCCGTCACGGCTTTGGAGATAGGAACTGATGGCGATTCTTTGTGCGGCGCTGATAGCTGTCAGCGTCGCACACTTCTTTTTACCGGGAACCAAATCTTCGTTTCAGCGCGCGAGACATTTGATCCAACTCGGCCACTTTTAACATGCGTGCCGTCAGATAAAACACCGTCATTCCGACCGCAATCGAAACTCCCACATCAATCAATCGCGCCAACAAGCTGGCCGTCCCCAGCGCGGTTTCGATCTGCAGGCTGACGAAGAAACAAACCACGCCCATCACCACAGACGCCGCCACCACTTTGGCAAAGGTGGAAAGCAATTTGCCGCCTTCGATCCTGCCGACTTTTCGCCGCAAAAACACAAAGAGAATCGTAAAGTTGACGATGGAAACCACCGAGATCGAAAGCGCCAGTCCGCGATGTCCCATGCCGAAATAATCCACCGTGGATTTGGCGACGGCATAATTCGTCACAATCGAAAACAGGCTGGCCATCATCGGGATGCGCGTGTCTTTCAGGGCGAAAAACGCCGGAGCCAAAACGCGCACCGCCGAGTACGCCGTCAGCCCGATGGCGTTGTACGCCAGCGCGATTCCGGTTTGCGCCGTGTCGTAATCGGTGAAACGTCCGCCGTGCTGGTAAATCAGCGCGATGATCGGTTTGTTGAGCACAATCAATCCGACCGCCGAAGGAATGGTCAGCAAAAACGTCAGCCGCAATGCCTGGGCAATCGTGTGGCGAAAATCTTCCAGGTTATCCGCCGCCGCCGCGCGCGAAGCCACAGGTAAAGTCGCCGTTGAAATCGCTACGCCAAACATGCCAATCGGCAGGTAAATCAAACGAAAGGCGAATTGCAACCACGACACGCGCCCTTCGCCCAGACTGGTGGCAAACGTCGTGTTGACGACCAGATTCACCTGCAGCGCGGCGGAACCGATGATCGCCGGAGCCATCATGCGCATCACCTGCCGCACGCCTTCGTCGCGAAAACTCAAAATCGGCTGCCAACGAAATCCGACCGAACGCAAACTGGGAACCTGAATCAGCCACTGCATCATTCCGCCAACCAGCGTGCCGATGGCCATGCCGGTGATCGCCGACGCCGCGCCGAAATCATCGCGCGGCAATTTGTGCTGATTCCACAACGCCGAAGCTCCGTTGGCGATGTACTCCGGCGCGAACAGGTAAGCACACAACAATCCGCCGATGATCGAACCGACGTTGAACATCGTCGAAGCCGAGGCCGGAACGCCGTATCGGTCTTTGCTGTTCAAAATCCCCATCGCCACCGCCGCCAGCGACACCATCAGCAAAAACGGAAACAGAATCCGAGTCAGTTTGACGGTTAAATCGTAAGCGAATCTGGCTTGCGCCGGATCAGCCAGTTCGCGGCTGGGTTCAACCAACAAGTCCACAATCTGCGGCGCAAAGGCGATTCCCGTCAGCACCACCGCCGACAACACCAGAAACAATCCGTTGCTGACCAGATTGGCCAATCGCCAGGCTTCGCGTTCGCCTTTCTGCGTCAAGGTTCTGGAAAAGGTGGAAACAAATGCGGCCGATAGCGCGCCTTCGGCAAACAGGTCGCGCAACAGGTTGGGAATGCGGAAGGCGATGTTGAATGCGTCGTTGGCAATGCCGGGGCCGAAAAACGCCGCAAAGGCTTGTTCGCGCACCAAGCCCAAAATGCGACTGCCCATCACGGCAATGCTGACGATTCCGGCAGAACGAGCAATGCTTTTCGATTGCGGATTGCGGATTGCGGATTGCGGATTGGAAACGGTGTTCGCGTTGTCACCGCTCGGCTGGCTTTCTGATTCTGAAGTTTCGTTTGTACTCATATTTTCGCTCGAACAAATCCGCAATCCGATTTCCGCAATCCGCAATCAACTTACTGGTTCGCCTGGGCCAGCGTCAGCATGATTCCCTTTTGCGTGTGCAGCCGGTTTTCCGCCTCGTCATAAACAATCGAACATTTGCTGTCTATTACTTCGGCGTCCACTTCATCGCCGCGGTGAGCCGGCAAACAGTGCATGAAAAATGCGTCTTTGGCGGCGGCCTTCATCAACTTTTTGGTCACGCGGAACGGCGAAAAGATTTCGCGACGACGTTCGGTTTCGGCTTCAAAGCCCATCGAAGCCCAGACATCCGTATACACAGCCTGCGCGCCTTCAACGGCTTCAAACGGATCGTGGAAAACCTGAACTTTCGCGCCAGTCTTTTTGGCTTCCTTGCGGGCAATCTTCAGCACATCGGCGCTCGGTTCATAGCCTTTCGGACAGCCGATGCTGATATGCGCACCGAGTTTGACCGCGCCGAAAATCAGCGAATGCGCCGTGTTGTTGCCATCGCCGACGTACGCCAGGTGAAAGCCGCTCAAATCGTCGCCGACTTTTTCCGTCAGCGTGAAATAATCGGTCAGCCCCTGGCACGGATGCGAAAACTCCGACAATCCGTTGATGACCGGAACCGACGAATGCGCCGCCAGCTCAATCACGGTTTCGTGGCTGTAGGTCCGCGCGACGATGATGTCCACCCAGCGTTCCAGGTTGAGCGCCATATCTTTGACGGATTCGCGTTCGCCAAGCCGGACATTTTGGTGATCCAGATACACACACGAAGCGCCCATTTGCGTCGCGCCCAAATCAAAGGTCACGCGCGTGCGCAAACTCGGTTTTTCAAAAATCAGCGCGACGCTGCATCCGGCCAACGACTGACTGTAATTGCGTGGATTGGCTTTCAGATCGGCAGTCAGGGCAAAAATCTGCCGGACTTCTTTCGGCGTCAGATCATTAATGGAAATCAGGTCTTTCAGTGCCAACGGGGTGTTTCCTCAAACAAAGTGGGGCAAGCTGCCAGCTTGCCCAATTTTTCGACTTCTCGCTTTTGCAGTCAGAGCCAGACAAGCTGGCAGCTTGCCTGCTCCGGTGACGAAACAAGGCGCGCATTATAGGCAAGCGATTCCCCGCCAGCAAAAGCCAGCGCCCTACCACCGACGATTTGGTCGCTTTGCTGTCCGGTTTTTACCAGAAAAACTTCTCACCAAACGGCTTCTTGGCAAAAAACCGCTGGTCAGTTCGCAAAGCTTCTGTCTATAATGCGCGCGTCGTAAGGATTGTTACTTCACAACAGTTCTTACATCTTGCAGCAGCGGCGTTTCCGCCGCGTAATTTCAGCGGTTAAAAATCAGATCGGTTTCACCCCCCAACCTGTGGAATCGCTTTGTTTTTTGGCTGCGTATGCGAATGCTCCTGAACAAAGACTCAATCTGAACATCATCGAACTTTTCATACGTTCGAGTTGTGATTGGTTTTTGCTTTCGCTTTGTTTTTTGATTTCACAGACTGAAGCAATGCTGATAGTTAGAGGGAGAGCGGGTACGTTTTATGAGCATCCCGGCTTTTGAAACCGCCAAAGTCCTCTTCAAACGGAAAAGCGACTGGGATGAATTCAGCAACCAGTGACCGAGGAATTCGCCTGCCCCATGTTTCCCGGCATTCACGATGAAGTCCTCTACTCGCCGCTACATCTAGCCATCAGTGTCACCGGCTCAGACACAAGCGCAAAGATCGAAAAGAAAAAAGGCGTCAATGGCCTCCACAGAACTCTGTTGCCGCCCTCGCTTGCCCAAGAACAAATATCCTGACCTATTGATTGCCCCGCTTGATTTGCGCGTGTGCTGAACGAAGACTTTTGGCAATAGACCGAAAGCCGCCGGGAACATACACACACTGACGCCTGCTGGCGTCCGGGTCACTCACCCGACCCGTCAATCGTTCAGGATTACAATGAAACCGCTATCTCCGACTTCGCCGCTTGTACCGGTGAAATTTCCCGCGTGTGCATCCGCAAAGCATTCGCCTGGCCAAGGCTCGCATTGGAAAACCCGGCTGGAACATTCTGACGCACCCGCTTTGTGGAACGCCTTGCACAGAATGGTGTCGTCGCATCCGTTGGTGCGCACCACGCTCGGCAATCAGCAAAATGCCTGCCCATCACTCCCCTTCTCCCTCCACGATCTGACCCAGGATTTGTATGTGCTGTTATTGCAAAAAGGTCGGTTCAACCATTATCTGGCCGCAGGCATGTCCGACGCAGAGATTGAGCGAGAAATTTTTCAGATCGAATTGACCAACCTGTTGATCGGCAATTTGCGGCGGCGACGCCCGGAAAATTACCGCATCGTGCGCCGAGTCAGTCAGGTGCTGGACACCGATCCGAACTTTCGCCGGTTTCGTCGGGATCGAAAACACAACCCCAATCAGGTGGAACGGTATCGCCAAGCCGCCGACGCCGTGTTTGGACTAAGCAGTTGGAGCGACGATAAACGCATGCTGGATTGCGGCAAGTTTGAAGATCAAATTGCCAATATCTCCATTCGTCGGCGGAATCGCCGCCGCACCGGATGCACAGGCGAAACCCAGGTCATCGTCAGCAATCAGGAACTGGTGGAACTGATGGTGGAGATTTTTGAAGCGATTGATTCGCCCGCTCCGTTGCGCGTGTTGCGACAATTGGCGCTGAGCAAGCTGCCGGTGTTCGATCCGATGCTGACTTCGATTGACGATGAAATTGGCGAAGAGCGGCAAAGTCGCAATTACAACGACTCGCTCGCGTCCGCCGATGCCAACCCCGAAGAAATCACGCTTCGCAGCGAACAGGAAATCGAAGCACGCGCGACAGCGATTCAGTTTCTCGACCGGTTGAGCAATCTGACACGTTCGAATCCGCAGCGCACCGAACGGCTTTGGCGTGTGTTGTGGCATTGTTATTTCGACGCCGAGGAACCTTCGCAGATGGAAATCGCCGAAATGGTCGGCATTTCGGATTCTTCGGTCAGCGATTATCGCCGCAAGATCGAACAGGAAATGCGCTCATTGCGGTTTTCGCCGGAACAGATGAGCAGTTTCGCCGAAGAACTCAATGAACAATTGCAGTGGCGATTGTCGTTGCCGGAGCGAATCCAGCGGCGACCGGAACTCTGCGATGAGATCGTTTGGCCGCGCCAACAGTATCGCCCAGCAACTTATTACCCTGTGGCAACCGCCGCTTGAGATTGAAAAGGGGCAAGTTGCGCCATCTTGCCCCTTTTTCCACTGCCCGTTTTCCTTAAACCCAGCCTGAACTATGCGGTGGTGAGTCAGCTTCATCCATCGTAGAATCCCATTGCCATCTCAAAAATTTCCTTTTCAGATGTTGATTCAACAATGCCCTGTTCGCCGCCAGACAATCTGCCGCTTGCGCCTGCTGACCAAACCGGATGGCCGTGGACAGACGCATGCGAACCGGCAACCGAATCTTCGTTGCCGAAAATCAGCGTTATCACGCCGTCGTTTAATCAAGCAGGCTTTTTGGAGCAGACAATTCGTTCGGTCTTGTTGCAGAACTATCCGAAGCTGGAATACATCATTATGGACGGCGGCAGCACCGACGAAAGCGTAACAATCATCCGCCGATATGAACCGTGGCTGACCGCTTGGTGCAGCGAGAAAGATCGCGGTCAAAGTCATGCGATCAACAAAGGATTGGCGCGTGCTACCGGCGATGTGCTTTGCTGGCTGAACAGCGACGATTATTTTCTGCCGGGGGCGTTGGCGACGGTTGGCCGCCTGCTTGCCAATGGCAGCGGCAAGTTCGCCGTCGTCGGCCATTGCCTGCGCATCAACCAGGACGCTTCGCCGCCTTCCTTGTTGCGTGGCCGGTATCAAGGACGGCGGCGGTTGTTGGAATTTTGGAAAGGTTACGAAATGCATCAACCGGCGATTTTCTGGCGGCGCGAAGTTTTTGAACAAACCGGCTGGCTGGACGAATCGCTGCATCTGACAATGGATTTTGATTACTGGACGCGTATCGCCCAGCGATTCGACTTCGTCACCGTGGATCAGGCACTGGCCTGCGCCAATGTCCACGAAGCCGCCAAAACCGGCGACGATTACGCGGCTTATCATCAAGAACTGAAAACCCGCGCGCGCCATTACTGGCCGCGTTTTTGGTCACCCGAACGCTGGCGACTGGAACTGTCCCGGCTTCGCGCCCAATGAATCTGTCAGGATGAATGCTGAAGTTTCCATCATCGTCCCGGTATTTAACGGCGCGGCCACCATCGCCAACACGGTCGAGCATCTGCTTGCTCAATCACTGCCACCGAAAGAAATCATCGTCGTAGATGACGGTTCAACCGACAACACCGCTGACGCGTTAAAACCGTTTGAAAACCAAATCCGCTATC
>JAEUQP010000348.1 GCA_016789645.1 Acidobacteriota bacterium
CAATGATCTTCGACATACAGCCAGTCGCGGACATTGCCTCCGTCACCGTAAATCGGCAACGGCTTGCCATCCAAGGCGTTCAGCAGCATCAGCGGAATCAGTTTTTCGGGAAATTGCAGCGGGCCGTAGTTGTTCGAACAGTTCGTGATGATCGTCGGCAATCCAAACGTCTCGTGCCAGGCTCTGACCAGATGATCCGCCGAAGCTTTTGACGCCGCGTAAGGTGAGTTCGGAGCGTAAGGCGTGGTTTCTGAAAACAGTCCGGTTTCGCCCAAGCTTCCATAAACTTCGTCGGTGGAAACGTGCAAAAAACGAAACGCTCGGCGCGCTTGGTCGCTCAGCTTGGCCGTATGTTTGCGCGCGGCTTCCAGCAAGACAAACGTCCCGGTGATGTTCGTTTCGATAAACGGCGAAGGGTCGTCAATCGAACGGTCTACGTGGCTTTCCGCCGCGAAATTGACGAAGGCGGTGGGCAAAAAATCGCGGAAGACGGCAGCCATCGCCTCTTTGTCCGCGATGTCGGCCTGGATGAATTGCACGCGTGGATCGCTCAGCACTCCTTCCAAACTGGCCAGATTTCCGGCGTACGTCAGCTTATCCACAATGACCAGCCGCGCGTCGGTTTGGCTGAGCGCGTACCGAACAAAGTTCGCGCCAATGAAGCCCGCACCTCCGGTCACGATAATGGTTGGCATGAAAACAACTCCTTATGAAAACTGACGCACGCGAAATCGCGTGCGTATCAATGCTTTTACACCGCATCTACGGCGATTGTACAGTGTCAAAAAAAGTCGTCGCGTGGTTGCAGAGATTAGCCATGTGAGCTATTTTCCGCGCACTACCAAGACAACTTTTCATCTCGAAAACACAGGTCATCAAAAATCAGGAGAGTAGTTTATGCAGTTCGCTCAAACTTCGGGTTCCCGCTTGCTCAAGTTTCTGGCCATAGGCTTTTTGTTCTTGCTGGCCAACAGTTCCTATCTGGCGTCGTTCGATTATCCGACGGTGTTTTACATCTTGAATCTGGGATTGCATTTTGGGCTGGGCTTGATGCTGACGCTGCTGTTCCGCTTTTATCTGAAGAAAAGCTGGCCCGAAATGACCGGCGGCGGCAAGTTGGGTTCGCTGTTGCTGCTGGCCAGCGCGGGATTGGGCACATTCATTCTGATTTTCGGCGCAACGCGACCGTATTTCGGATTCGGTAAACCGGTGAAATGGGCGGCGACCTGGCACGTCATCGCGGGCGTGGTCGGCGTGTTGATTTTTGCCATGGCGATCATTCGCCAACGCACACAACAAACGTTTGCCCGCGCCTTCGGTTTTGTGCTGGCGCTGGCGTTGTTGTTCCCACTGGCCGCCTGGCAAATTCAAAAATACACCCGAGCCAGCATTGACCACATCACCAATCCGACCAACCCGCCGACTTCGATGGACGGCGAAGGTCAGGGGCCAAGCGGGCCGTTTTTCCCTTCTTCGGCGACGACCAACACGGGCGGCAAAATTCCGTCCACCTTTTTCATGACTTCGGAAATGTGCGCGCGTTGCCACAAAGACATTTACGACCAGTGGAACTCCTCGGCGCATCATTTCGCATCGTTCAATAACCAGTGGTACCGCAAATCCATCGAATACATGCAGGATGTCGTTGGCACGCAGCCATCGAAATGGTGCGCCGGATGCCACGACCACGCGGTGTTGTTCAACGGACGCTTCGACACGCCGATCAAGGAACAGATCAACACGCCCGAAGCGCAAAACGGGTTGAGTTGCACGTCGTGCCATTCGATCACGCACGTGCGCAGTTCGATGGGTAACGGCGATTTCGAAATTGAATACCCTGCGCTGCACGACATGGCCGTCAGCAAAAACAAGTTCCTGGAATGGGGCCACGATTTGTTGACCTACGCCAAACCGGAAATGCACGGCAAAACCTTCATCAAACCATTCATGCGGGAAAACACGCCGGAATACTGTTCGTCCTGTCACAAAGTGCATCTGGACGTGCCGGTCAACAATTACCGCTGGTTCCGAGGCTTCAACGATTACGACAACTGGCAGGCTTCGGGCGTTTCGGGACAGGGCGCACGCGCGTTTTACTATCCGGCCAAATCGCAAAAATGCGCCGATTGCCACATGCCGCTGATTCCGTCCAACGACCCGGCGGCGAAAAACGGAATGGTCAAATCGCATCGCTTCCCCGGCGCCAACACTGCGCTGCCCTTCGTCAACAAGGATGAAACGCAGTTGAAAGTCGTTGAAAACTTCCTGAAGGACAAACAAGTCACTGTGGACATTTTCGGCATGTCGCCCGGCAAAGCGCGCGAAGTCAAAGAAGCTAGAAATCGCGCCGGAGAAGAATCGCCGCGCCTGGCTTCGACCTTTGCCATCGGCGAAGAAGGCATGGATTTCGGAGCGTCGAAGGTCTTCATCTCCGAACCAACCGAAGTTATCGCTCCGCTGAACAAGGTGGAAAATCTTGCTGTGCGTCGAGGCGATGAAATGCGGTTGGAAGTCGTCGTTCGCACGCGCAAAGTCGGCCACTTTTTCCCAGGTGGAACAGTGGACGGATTCGACGTGTGGGTTGAGCTTCAAGCAACCGACAACAACGGCAAGACGATTTTCTGGAGCGGCAAGACCGAAGATGACGCCAGCGGTCGCAAAGGTCCCGTCGAACGCGGCGCGCACATGTACCGCAGTTTGATGCTGGACGAACGCGGCAATCCGATCAACAAACGCAATGCCTGGGCTGCGCGCAGCGTGGCGTATGTGCGGCTGATTCCTCCCGGAGCGGCGGACACGATTCATTATCGGTTGATGATTCCGCCCGATTGCGGCGATCAGATCACCATCAAAGCCAAAGTCAATTACCGCAAGTTCAATTGGTGGAACACACAATGGGCGTTTGCCGGAGTGCGCGATCCCAACCAGAAAGATTATTCCGTCACGAAAAATCACGATGATGGCAATTGGGTCTTCACCGGCGATACATCGGGCGTGTCGGGCAAGATCAAGGAAATCCCCGATTTGCCAATCGTGACGATGGCTGAAGACACCGTGACGATGCGCGTTCTGAGCAAAACCGACAAGCTGCCGGAACTGAAATCCGTCATGACGAAGGAAGTTCGCGAACGCTGGAACGATTATGGCATCGGATTGCTGTTGCAAGGCGACATCAAAGGCGCGGAAGCCGCCTTCCTGAAAGTCACGCAGATGGAACCGGAATATGCCGACGGCTGGGTAAACGTCGCCCGCGCGCGCATCAACGAAGGCAACATGGCCGCGGCGGCGGAAATGCTAACCAAAGCCTTGCAGATCAATCCGAACCTGGCCAAGTCGCATTACTTTTACGCGCTGACGCTGAAAGCCGAAGGCAAATACGACGAAGCGTTGCAGCATCTGCAAACCGCTTCGTCACAATATCCGCGCGACCGCGTGGTGTTGAACACGATGGGACGCGTGCTGTTTTTGCAGCGCAGATACCAGGAAGCTGTCAATGCGTTGCAACGCGTGTTGTCGGTTGATCCTGAAGATTTGCAGGCGCATTACAACCTGATGCTTTGTTATCAAGGACTAGGCAACGCCGAACAGGCCGAGCGCGAACGCAAGTTGTATTTGCGCTTCAAAGCCGACGAATCCGCACAAGCGATCACCGGCCCGTATCGCCAGCTTCATCCCGAAGACAACAACGAACGCCAGCAGATTCACGAACACGTATCGGTTCCGCTGAATAACCCGAAACCGACGACTTACGTTGCCGCAACCAAATCACGCGGCAAACAAGTCGCCACTCTGCCTCGCAAACCGCGTGTGGCAACGTCAACCCAATAAGGTATGGAAACTTTTTCACCTGTATCTCCGCAACAGAAATTTAACCGCAAACTGGCTTGGTTGATCTTGCTGGTTATCATCGCCATTTCTCTGGCGGTGGTGATGATTCCGGCGATGCTGATTATGCCGTTCAAGCCGCAAACGCCGCGCGCGGTGGAACTTTCCTATTGGTTGAAAAGCTGGTCGCCGATTGTCACTGTGCTGGCGTTGATTGCTTCGCTGGCCTTGGCGATTTGGTTGTGGATCGGCAAACGGTCTTGGTGGCGGCGCAGCGTGTTGGTTCTTTCGATGATTCCGGTGCTGGCGGCAACGTGGTTCGCGCGGCAGAATCATTTTGAATGGATGTTCAATCCGCTCGGGCAAACCGCTTTTGCCAAAATCAGCGAAGCCGGGTTCGTCGGCGACAAAGGCATGGTCATGGCTGTGACGATCAACGGCGAATCGGTCGCGTATCCCGTCCGTCAAATGGGGTATCACCACGTGGTTCACGATACGGTCGGAGGTGTGCCGATTGTGGCGACGTATTGAACGCTCTGTCACACCGGTCTGGTGTGGGAATCGAAAGTAGACGACAAGCCGCTGACTTTTCATCTGTCGGGCATTAACAATCAGAACTTCATCATGCGCGATGAAGAAACCGGTTCGTGGTGGCAACAGGTTACCGGCGAAGCGATCCAGGGGCCGATGAAAGGCCGACGGCTGAATGCCGTGTTTTGCGATGAACTGACCTTTGCCACCTGGAAACGTGAACATCCCGAAGGTCGCGTGCTGAAGCCCGATGAAAAAGTCGCGGCCAAATATGAAGCCGAAAACTGGGAAGAGGAATATGCGAACTTCCCGGTGGTGACTCCGACGGATGCCGCGGACCAATTGAAGCCGCGAACGTTGATCGTCGGCGTTGAACTGAATGGCGCGTCAAAAGCCTACCCGCTCGAATCATTGCAACAACAGCAACTGATTCTGGATGAGCTTGGCGGCGTGCCGCTGTTTGTGCTGATCGGCGAAGATCGAAAATCCGTGCGTGCCTTTGAACGCCGCCTCGATGGTCGCACGTTGGAATTTTTCGTCGTCACTGAAGGAGAAAAACAGCAACCTCCTTCTGGCGGAAACCGCCAACTGATTGATGCGGAAACCGGCAGCATTTGGGATTTTTCCGGGCGCTGCCAACACGGGCAATTGGCTGGAAAACAACTGAAGCCGATTCCCGTACTCAAAGATTACTGGTTTGACTGGAAAATCTATCACCCGAAGACGGCAATTTATTTGCTGGGCGAACGCTTAAAGCAATAACGCTCAGTCAATGTTGTCGCCGTTTTCCAAAACCCCTTTGGAGATACAATGCGAACAATCCGCCAACCTCGCAAAGCCACAAACAAAATTCTTTCCTCCCTTCAATTCACTGAAGTCCCCCAGACACTTCTCGCGTTTGCGGTATCGGCGCTGCTGATGCTGCAAGGACTGACAATGGTCGCCAATGCGCAACAAGCGGCAACGGCAACCTTGAGCGGACGAGTCACTGACCCGGCAGGCGCGGTGATTGTCAAAGCGACGGTCACGGCCAAACGAAAAGCCACCGGGACGGAACGAAAGACCGAAACCAACAGCGAAGGAATTTACGGATTCCCCAATCTGGCGCCCGGCCAATACGAAGTCACGATTGAAGCTTCGGGGTTCAAAAAAGTCATCATCGCGGATGTTGACCTGACTGTCGGCCAAACCGTTTCGCGCAATATCACGCTCGAAGTCGGACAAGTGAGCATTACATTAAATGATGATTTGGGAGCCTGGGCGCCGCTGCTCAACACGACTTCCGGCGTAGTGGACGGAGTCATCAATAACAAGGTGATTCAAAATCTGCCGCTCAACGGGCGCAACTTTCTGGAATTGGCGCTGCTGATTCCGGGCAATGCGCCTGCGCCGAATTTCGATCCGACCAAAACCAACAGCGTGATTATTTCTTCGGCGGGCCAGTTGGGACGCGGCGGCAATGTGACGATTGACGGTTCGGACAATAACGACGATGTAGTTGGCGGGCCGCTGGTCAACGTGTCGCAAGACGCCGTGCAGGAATTCCAGATTGCCACCAATCGCTTTTCGGCGGAACTTGGGCGTTCGTCGTCTTCGGTCATCAATGTCGTCACCAAAGCGGGCACGAACGATTTGCACGGATCGTTTTCGTTCTTTGAACGCGACCGCCGGTTGCAGGGCTTGCCCGCGACGTATAACCGTTCGGGAAATCAGACTCCGCCGTTTGATCGCCAGCAATATTCCGGAACGCTGGGCGGCCCGTTGGTCAAAGATCGCGCGTGGTGGTTCGGTTCGATCGAATACCGCAATCAGGACGGCGCAGTGCTGGTCGGCCAGCGCGACGTGCCCACCCGCACGATTCGGCAGAATTTCGCGTCTGCGCCGCAGGATGATTTGTTGGGAATGGCACGCGGCGATTGGAAAGCTTCGGATGCTGACAACCTGAGCTTCCGTTACGCCATCGAGCGGTTGAAAGACATCGGTGCGACCAAACTGGATCGCGCCATCGGTTCTGCTTCGCAACGACAAAATAGCCGCAACAATCATCAAACCTTTTTGACGAACTGGACGCGAGTGCTGACTCCGACGGCGATCAACAGCTTCAGCTTCAGCATCAACAATTTCATCAACCGCACAATTCCAGTGGCCACCGGGCCGCAATTGACCTTCCCTTCCATTCAGGACGGCGTTTCGTTTCGCGTTCCGCAACAAACGCGCATGAACCGGTTGCAATTCGCCGACACGCTTTCGCTGGTGCGCGGCGCGCACAGCTTCAAATTCGGCGGCGAATTGCAGCGCATTGACGCCGATTTCGACCTGGGAGTCTTTCAACAGGGGCGAATCGAACTGGTGCAGGATTTCGCCACCTTCGACCACAACGGTGACGGCAGAGTGGACGACAACGATTTGCTGTTCGCGGTGACGTTGCGCAGCTCGAAACCGACGCAGGCGTTGGTGTTGCCGAACAATGACAACAATCATCTGGCCTTTTTTGCACAGGACGATTGGCGCGTCAGCCGCAATTTGACGCTCAATCTTGGGCTGCGCTACGAACTCGACACCAATCTGAAAAACAACAGCGGGTACGGAAACATCAATCCGCTGGTGCGGAGTTTTTATCGCGGCAACCGCGGCATGGATACGAACAACTTTGCGCCGCGCGTAGGTTTCAACTGGGCGACCAAAGACGGCAAGACAAGCGTTCACGGCGGGTACGGCATTTATTACGACCGCATCACGTTGCAAATCATGTCGCTCGAACGCGGATTGGACGGACGCGCGTTGGCCGTTGAAGTCCGCGCCGGAAACGTGCTGACCGACCCAACCGGCATGCCGATTTTCATTGATCCGGCAACCGGGCGGTTTCGTCCCGGAGCGCCTACGCTGGCCAATCCGTTCACGGGCTTCATTCTGCCGGGAGCCGGAGCGTCGGGCATCAACATCATTGACAACGATCTGCAAAACCCGATGGTGCAGCAGTTCAACTTCGGCATTCAGCGTGAGCTCATGCGCGATCTGGTGCTGCGCGCCGATTACGTTCACAACTACGGCACGCGGTTCATCATTGGACGCAACATCGGTGTGGTCAACAATCCGGTTGTGGGCGGTCCGGATCGTGTGGTCAATCTGGAATCGAGCGTCAAAACGAAATATGACGGATTGCTGTTGAGCGCCGAAAAACGATTCTCGAATCGGTATCAATTTCGCGCGTCGTACACGCTGTCGAAAGCCTTCAACTTCGCCAACGACGACCAGATTCCGTTTTCCAATGGCCCGGTGGATTCACGCAACGTCGGATTGGAATACGGCCCGACGCCAAATGACCGTCGCCATTACTTCACCTTTTCGGGCGGCGTCGAACTGCCCTACGGCTTCCGGTTGTCGCCGATCCTGACGCTGGCTTCGGGTGTGCC
>JAEUQP010000425.1 GCA_016789645.1 Acidobacteriota bacterium
CGCAAGCAGACAACAAATTGTTCAATTTGCCAGCCCCGCAACCAAAACCCCGTTAGGCATTAACGCGCAACGAGTCGTTGCCAAACGTTATTCACTGAAAGACCTGCAAGGCAATCCGCTGGAAACCTGGGATGACATCACTCGTCGCGTTGTTTCGCACGTAGCGAAAGCCGAAACCGATCCTCGTCACCGCGAAGACTTCATGATCAATATGTTGCGGTTGATGCACGAACGCGCTTTCATCCCCAACACCCCGTGTCTGGTGAACGCCGGCAAACCCAAAGGTCAGTTGGCTGCTTGCTTCGTTTTGCCCGTGCCCGATTCGCTGGACGGCATTATGGAACACGCCAAATATTGTGCCTTGATTCACCAATCTGGCGGCGGAACCGGCATGACGTATGAACGGCTGCGCCCGGCAGGAACTCCCGTGGGCGAAGGTCGCGGGATGGCCTCCGGTCCGGTGTCGTTTATGCAGATCGTCAACACAATGACCGAAACCGTCAAACAAGGCGGTGTTCGTCGCGGCGCCAACATGGGCATTCTGGCTGTCGCCCACCCGGACATTCTGCGGTTCATTCACGCCAAAAATGATCAAAAGAGCCTGACCAACTTCAACATTTCCGTCACGGTCAGCGACAAGTTTTTGCAGGCCGTCGAAAACAACGAATGGTTTCAAACTGAATTCAACGGCAAGCCGTGGGAAACGGCGATCTTCGATCCCAAAGCGCCCAATTCAGAAGGTGGCGAAGGTGGTGATTACACCTACAAAGGCCAGAAGCCACCCAAACCCGGCATGGTCTTCGCGCCGGATATTTGGGAACGCATCATTTCGTCCACGCATCGTTGGGCGGAACCGGGAATCATCTTCATTGACAACGTTAACCGTCACAATCCGCTGCGCAATTCGATGGGCTTGAAAAAGGCGTCCAACCCGTGCGCCGAACAGATGCTGCACGATTACAACGCCTGCAATCTGGGTTCGATTGACGTGGCCAAGTATTACGACGAAACAACCGACGATGTGGATTGGGATCGGTTTTCCAACGACATTTACTGGTCGGTGCGCTTTCTGGACAACGTGATTGACACCTGCGATTGGCCGCTGCAGCAGATTCACGACACGGTGCATCGCACTCGCCCGGTCGGATTGGGAATCATGGGATTCGCCGATTTGTGTTTGCAGAAAAAAATCAGCTACGGCAGCGAAGAATCCGCGTTGCTCGCCGACAAGATGATGGACTTTTTCCGCAAAGAATCCTGGCGAGCCTCCTTGGCGATTGGCGCAGAAAAGGGCGCAATGCCCGAATTCGAGCCGAACCGCGATCTGTATGACGACCTGATTTACAACGAAGTCGGACTGGATCGTTCGATTCCGCTGACGCCGCGCAATTACGAAGTCACGACCGTCGCGCCGACCGGCACGATTTCGCTGGTGGCGGAAACCAGTTCCGGCTGCGAACCGAACTTCTCGTACGCGTATGTTCGCCGCGACACGCTCGGCACGCGCACCTACGCGCATCCGATTGCGGCCAAAGCTCTGGGCATCAAGCTCGACAATTCCGATCCGGCTTCGATTGAAAAGGCGGCGGCCTACATCGTCGAAAACCGCGACAAGCTGCCGGAATATTTCGTGGACGCGATGACGCTCGATCCCGATCATCATTTGCGCGTGTTGAAAGCGTTTCAGGATCACGTGGACAATTCGATTTCGAAAACCGTCAACGCGCCCGCCAGCTACACAGTCGAAGACACAGACCGCGTGCATCGTCTGGCATGGAAGATGGGCGTCAAAGCCGTCAGTTATTACCGCGACGGTTCGCGCGACGGCCAGGTGCTGACCGCCGTCAGCGCCGAAAAACCCGCCGAGGCCAAAGCCGAAGCCAAGCCGGAAACAAAAGCCGATGCCAGCCGCGAAGCCGCACAGGCAACGCATCAAACCACGCTGGCCGTCAACGAAGTCCAGCAACGGTTGGAGCGTCCGCGCGAACTGAGCGGTTCGACGTGGCAAGTTCCGTTCGATCATCAGAACCTGTACGTGACGGTCAATCACGATGGCACGCGCGTGCTGGAAGTTTTCGCCACCGGCGGAGGTCTTTCGGTTTCCGTTGGCTTGCTGGCGTCGAAGATGCTGCGCGGCGGATTCGAACCCGAAGAAGTCGCGGCAAGTTTGAACAAGGTCATCGGCAATCATTCGATCTGGTTCAACGCCCGGCTCTGCACTTCGCCGGAACAAGTTGTGGCCGAATGCATCATGCTGACCAAACGCCGTTTGATGCAGCAGCCCGATTCCGCCCGCGAAGCCGCCAAAATGGCGATGGCTCAATCTGCCAGTAAGGTAGAGACGCAAAATCTTGCGTCTCTACCTTCAGCGGGCAACGTTGTTCCGATGAAACCGGCGACGATTGACTCCAAGAAAGTCATCACCGCCTGTCCCGAATGCAGCAGCAACCAGATCGAATACGCTGGCGGCTGTTACACCTGCCGGGACTGCGGTTTCTCCAAGTGCGTTTAACGACAACGTGTGAAGCACTCATCCACGAAGTTGCACGAAAAAACACGAAGGCCAATAATTGCTTCGTATTGTTTCGTGGGCTTCGTGGATTTTTCTTTGGCCTAAGGACTTAATCGCTGGCCAATCAGGTTTTCCACCGACGCCCCGTCCGCTTGTTTCAATTGAAGAGGTACATCGTTATGCCAACACTGGTCGCGCAACCACAACCAGATAAGCTGGCAATCAATCTGAATGGGTTGATCGCTAAAATTACGGACAATGAGTTCTTTGAGCTTTGTCGGAATAATGCTGATCTACGGATGGAAATGACAAAGGAAGGAGATTTGATCATTATGCCGCCAACCGGAGGGGAGACGTCAGGATACAACTTTGACCTGGTGCTTGATTTTGGTTCCTGGGTCAGACGCGACGGAACCGGCAAGGGCTTTGAATCGAATGCGATGTTTGTTCTGCCCAACGGAGCCAAGCGGATGCCGGATATGTCTTGGATCAAACTGGAGCGATGGAATCAACTGACAGACACGCAGAAAAAATCCTTCCCGCCAATCTGCCCGGATTTCGTCGTGGAGTTGCGCTCGCCTTCGGATTCCCTTCAGGACTTGAAAGACAAGATGACGGAGTACATCGAAAATGGCGCGCAACTCGGCTGGCTGATTGATCCAATTCAGAAAAAGGTTTTTGTCTATCGTCCAGGCAGCGAACTGGAGGAATTCGACAACCCGGCTTCGATTTCCGGCGACCCTTTGCTCAAAGGCTTTACGCTCGATTTGAAATCGTATTTCGGCTGAGCGGAACAATCCGTTCACACCAATCATCGTCAGCGTGAACGGATCGTCAAAGTTTG
>JAEUQP010000444.1 GCA_016789645.1 Acidobacteriota bacterium
GGACGCCACACGCCGTTTTTCACGGGGTATCGTCCGCAATTCTACTTCCGCACGACGGACGTGACGGGCGTGGCGAAATTGCCGGACGGCGTGGAAATGATCATGCCTGGGGACAACATTGCGATGGAGATCGAACTGATCGCGCCGATCGCGATGGAAAAAGGCTTGCGTTTCGCGATCCGGGAAGGCGGCCGCACGGTCGGCGCCGGAACCGTCTCCGAAATCATTGAGTAGTTACCGGTTTCCGGTTTCCAGTTGTCAGTAATGAACGAACTGGAAACCGGAAACTGAAGACTGGAAATTGAAATGCTGAACGACAAAATCAGAATTCGCCTGAAAGCTTACGATTATCGCGTGTTGGATCAATCCACGGCGGAAATCGTCGAAACGGCCAAACGTACTGGCGCTCGTGTGGCGGGACCGATTCCGCTGCCGACGGTGAAAAACAAAGTCACCGTGTTGAAATCGCCGCACGT
Organism: Acidobacteriota bacterium; assembly: GCA_016789645.1. GTDB lineage: Bacteria > Acidobacteriota > Blastocatellia > RBC074 > RBC074 > RBC074. The sequence goes on from JAEUQP010000444.1 coordinate 477, forward strand.
GGACAAGAAATCGCGCGAGCAGTTCGAGATCCGCACTCACAAACGGTTGATGGACATTCTCGATCCGACACCGCAAACGATGGATGCGTTGATGAAGCTCGATCTGCCTGCCGGTGTGGACGCCGAAATCAAAGCTTTCGGTCGCGACCGCAGATAACTTAATTTTGAGACGGTAGACGACAAAACAATGAGCCGCAGTGACTCATTGTCCGCCGCCTATCACCTAACACCAGGAAGCAAAAATGGTGAATGGAATTATTGGTAAAAAACTGGGAATGACCCAGATTTTCGCACCGGACGGAACGGTTACGCCTGTCACGGTGATCAAAGCCGGCCCTTGCGTGGTGGTTCAGCGCAAGACTGTCTCTTCAGACGGATACGAAGCCGTGCAGCTCGGGTTGGTGGAAGACAAAGCTCCGAAAAACATCAACAAACCGATGAAAGGGCATTTTGCTAAAGCAAATATCCCGCCCACCAAAATCCTGCGCGAATTCCGTCTGGAAAACAGCAATGAGCAGATCAGCGTCGGAGACAAGGTGCTGGTGGATCAATTTGCTGAAAACGACACGATTGACGTGATCGGAACCAGCAAAGGCCGTGGGTTTGCCGGATTTGTCAAACGACACAATTTTGGCGGTGGACGCAAATCTCACGGTTCAATGTTTCACCGTGCGCCGGGTTCGATTGGCGCTTCGGCTTATCCTTCGCGCGTCATCAAAGGAACGCGAATGGCCGGGCACATGGGCGTCGAGCGAAAGACGATCAAGAACCTGAAGATTGTGAAGGTCAACACCGAAGAAAATCTGATTCTGGTCAAAGGCGCTGTGCCAGGCCCGACAGGTGCGTACGTGCTGATCAAGAAGAAAGAGACTGACTAACTGTTTGGAGGGTCAGCTTTCAAGCTGTCTGAGCATCAGGCACGCTAAAGTTTGAACTCTGAACCGAATTTTGAGAGGGCAGCGATGCCAACCGTTGAAGTCAAAAATCTGAAAAACGAAAGCGTCGGCGAATTGGAGTTGCAGGAAGAAATTTTTGGCGCTCCGCTCAATGAAGCTTTGATCTATTTCGCGGTCAAAAACTACCTGACCAACCAGCGTCAGGGCACGGTCAAGACCAAAACTCGCGGCAATACGTCGGGCAGCGGTAAAAAGCTCTGGCGTCAAAAAGGAACCGGTCGCGCGCGAATCGCTTCGTTGCGTTCGCCTTTGTGGAAAGGCGGCGGCAACGTTCACGGGCCGCAACCTCGCGACTGGAAGTCCGAAATGCCGAAGAAGATGAAACGCGGCGCGTTGAAATCGGCGCTGTCGGAACGGCTTCGTGAAGGCAATCTGGTGGTGGTGGATCAGTTTCTGCTGAATGACCACAAGACGAAAAGCTTCGTGTCTGTTGCTGAAAATTTCGGCTGGGACACCAAAACGCTGATTGTCGAAACCACGCCGGAACGGAATCTGATTTTGTCAGCGCGCAATGTGCCGGGCGTCAAAGTCGCCAGCAACGTCAACGTCAATATTTACGACGTGCTGTATCACGATAAGATCGTCTTCACGCGCGATGCGATCAATGCTTTGCAGGAAAAGTTGAGCAAATAGTCGAATCAGCGTCGCCGCGTGCGTCGCTGACGAGGAAAGAATCATGAAAACGATTTGGGATGTGCTCAAAGCGCCGGTGATTACGGAAAAAGCTCTCCGGCTGAAAGAAGAGAGCACGCACGACATCCGCGACAGCAAAAATAAAAAGACCATCAAACGCGACAAGCAGGTGTTGGCGTTTCGTGTGGCGGATGACGCCAGCAAACACGCCATCAAAAATGCCGTCGAGACGATTTTCAAGGTCAAGGTGGATCAGGTGCGAGTCGTCAACTATCGCGGCAAAACAGTTCGCCGCGGACGCACGGTCGGTCGCAAAGCCGATTGGCGCAAAGCGTATGTGACGCTCAAACCCGGTCAAAACGTGGATTACGCGGATTCGATTTAGAGTTCGTAGTTCCGCCTTCAGGCGGCAGGCTTTGGGCGCGGGAGTTTCCGGCTGAAGCCGGTACTACAAACGATTGAGGGAAAGATGGGAATCAAGAAGCTATCACCAACCAGTCCGGCGCGGCGTTACCAGACTTATCTGACCAACGATGAGTTGACGACAGATAAGCCGTACAAGCCGCTGCTTGAGACCAAAAAGCGCACCAGTGGTCGCAACAATCTGGGCAGAATGACCGTGCGCCATCGTGGCGGCGGGCATAAACGGCATTATCGCGTGATTGATTTCAAACGCGACAAGACCGGCATTCCCGGAAAAGTGGCGACGATTGAATACGATCCGAATCGTTCGGCGCGCATCGCTCTGATCAATTACATTGATGGGGAAAAGCGATACATTCTCGCGCCCGCAGGGTTGCAGGTCGGCCAGACCGTGTTGTCCGGCCCGGATGCTGACATTCTCACAGGCAATGCCCTGCCGATTAAAAACATCCCGCTTGGAACCCAGATTCACAACATCGAATTGAAGCCCGGCAAAGGCGCACAGATGGCTCGCAGCGCCGGAAGTTTTGCGCAGCTTGTTGCTAAAGAAGGCGGTCTGGCGCAGCTTCGTCTGCCGTCCGGGGAAATTCGCAAGGTTTCAGTGGATTGCATGGCGACCGTCGGCCAGGTCGGCAACGTCGAACACGAAAACGTTTCGGTTGGGAAAGCCGGTCGTACGCGTTGGAAAGGCATTCGCCCGACCGTGCGCGGCGTGGCTATGAACCCGGTTGACCATCCGCACGGAGGCGGCGAAGGGAAAACGTCTGGCGGACGCAATCCGGTGACGCCCTGGGGACAACCGACCCGCGGTTACAAAACGCGCAACAACAAGCGCACCGACAAGTTCATCGTGAAACGGAGAACGAAATAAGCATGGCACGTTCAGTTAAAAAAGGTCCGTTTATTGATTCGCATCTGCTGAAGGCCATTGAGCGGATGAATGCGGCGAACGAAAAAAAGGTTCATAAGACCTGGTCGCGTCGTTCGACGATCATTCCGGAAATGGTTGGCCACACGCTGGCGGTTCACAACGGCAAAAAGTTCATTCCGGTTTACATCACCGAAAATATGGTGGGACATAAGCTCGGTGAATTTTCTCCGACGCGCACTTTCAAAGGTCACGCGGACAAGGCGGAGAAAGCAGCCGGTAAGAAGTAAGACGCAGGGACAGGGAGAAAGAACAGACGGAGAGAAACGCGCTTTCGCTTCGTAACCGTTCAATCTTGTCTTTCAGTCGCAGATAGAGGTTCGGAACATGGAAGCAACTGCGAAAGCAAAAAACGTCAAGATTTCGTCGCAAAAGGCCAAACTGGTCATGGATTTGATCCGCGGCTTGCGATACAGCGAAGCGCGGGAAGTGTTGCGCTTCACCAACAAACGCGCTGCTGGTCAGATTTACAAGGTTCTGGAATCGGCTCGTGCCAACGCTGAGCAATTGGCGGAGCAGGAAAACGTGATGGTGGACGTTGACGAATTGTGGGTGAAGGCCTGTTATGCCAACACCGGCACGACCAAACATCGCCGCCGCGTTCGTCCCGCACCGATGGGACGCGCGTATCGTGAGCGACGCCATTACAGCCACCTGATCGTGGTTGTGTCTTCGGAAAAACGCGAAGGCAAACAATCGGGCAAGGCCGCCAAAGCGGCTGAATAACTTCAAGAGATTTCGGCAACGGAGAGATTATGGGTCAGAAAGTACATCCTTACGGCTTCCGGCTTGGTTATAACCGCGGCTGGCATTCACGCTGGTTCGCCAAAAAAGATTTTGGCAAGCTGCTGTTGGAAGACCTGGAGCTGAAGAAGGAATTGAAAAAGCGGTTCGCCCAGGCGGGTGTTTCGCACATCCAGATTGATCGCGCGGCCAATCGTCTGCGAATCGTCATTCACACCTCGCGTCCGGGCATCATCATCGGGCGCAAGGGCGCAGAAATTGACAAGCTCAAGCAGGAAATGAGCCGTCGTACCAAGCGCGAAATGCTGATTGACATCCGCGAAATCAACAAGCCGGAACTCAACGCCCAGTTGCAGGCGGAAAAGATCGCTCAGCAGCTGGAAAAGCGTATCGCGTTCCGTCGCGCGATGCGGAAATCAGTCGAAGAAGCCAAGCGTTTTGGCGCTCAAGGCATCAAGATTCGTTGTTCGGGTCGGTTGGGCGGCGCGGAAATCGCTCGCTCCGAATGGACCTTGGACGGGCGTCTGCCGTTGCACACGCTGCGCGCAGACATTGATTACGGTTTCGCCGAAGCCAACACCACATTCGGTGTGATCGGAATCAAGGTTTGGATTTATCGCGGCGAAATCATGGATCCGCGTGAAGCGATGATGAAGAGATAACTGAAATGGCTGAATATAAAATTCCCAAGAAGGTCAAATATCGTAAGCAGCAACGCGGTCGTCGCGCTGGCGCTGCCAAACGCGGAACCAACATCGCGTTCGGCGAATTTGCGCTGAAAGCGATGGAAGTGTCGTGGGTTACCGGGCGGCAGATCGAAGCCGGCCGTATCGCCATCACGCGCTTCGTCAAACGCGGCGGCAAGCTCTGGATTCGCATCTTCCCCGACAAGCCGATCACCAAAAAACCGGCTGAAACCCGTATGGGTAAGGGCAAGGGCGCTCCGGAAGGCTGGGTTTCGGTCGTCAAACCTGGACGCATCATCTTCGAAATGGAAGGCGTGGATGAAGCGACGGCAAGACGCGCGATGGAACTGGCGGCAGCCAAGTTGCCGATCAAAACCAAGTTCGTGACGCGCAAAGATCAGGAAGGAGGCGCACTGTGAAGCACAAACTCGACAAGATGCGCGAAACTTCGACCGAAGAGTTGATCAAGCGACTGGCTGAAATCAAAGAATCGCAGTTCCGCCTGAATTTCAAAAAGGCGCTTGGCGACACGGACACGGTCGCGCAGATTCGCAAACAGAATAAAGAACTGGCGCAGATCAAAACCATTTTGCGCGGGCGCGCGCTCGGCGTTGAGAAGTAAGTTCTAGACGGCTGTCTTCGCTTCGTGCGAAGAACAGCCAGTGTGATGGAATATGGACGAGATCAAAGACAATTTGGAAACACCGGCTGCCGCGGAAAGCGCACCGGAGAGCGCCACCGCTCCCAACGCAAAAGCCCGCGGTCGCCGCACCGAAAAAATCGGCATTGTGACCAGCGACAAAATGCAGAAAACGGTGGTCGTGCGCGTGGATCGTTTGGTGAAGCATCCGATTTACAAACGTTACGTGCGCAAACGGACGAAGTTCATGGCGCATAACGAAATCGAAGGCGTCGGCATCGGCGATCAGGTTCGCATTTCCGAAACCCGCCCGCTCTCAAAGCTCAAGCGTTGGCGCGTCGTCGAAGTGTTACGTAAGGCAAGTAAGTAGTTGTCGGTTGTCGGTCGTCGGTTGTCGGTTGTGGGATTTCATCACACCGATCACCGGACACCAGCTACCGGCCACCGACAAGGAGGCTAGCAATGGCATTACAGATGCGATCTATTTTGCAGGTCGCCGACAATTCAGGGGCAAAGAAAATCGCGATGATCCTGCCGTTTGGCGGCAATATCGGATCGCGCGCCAGTTTGGGCGATGTGATTACGGCTTCGGTCAAGGAAGCTTCGCCCGATGGAACGGTGAAAAAGAAACAGGTCGTCAAGGCAGTCATCGTTCGCACGCGCAAAGAAGTTCGGCGCAAAGACGGAACCTACATCCGCTTCGATGAAAACGCGGCGGTGATCATCAAACCGGACGGCGAACCGGTGGGCACACGCGTGTTTGGCCCGGTGGCTCGTGAATTGCGCGAAAAAGGGTTTATGAAGATTGTCAGTCTCGCCCCCGAAGTGATTTAACCGGGCGAGCAAGGGAGTCAAGACCATGCCAAACAAAGTAAAAATCAAAAAGAACGACCAGGTGATGGTCATCTCTGGACGCGACAAAGGCAAACGAGGTCGTGTAATTCAGGTGTTGACCAAAGAACGCAAAGTGTTGGTCGAAGGCATCAATCTGCTCAAGCATTTCGAGCGTCCCAATCGCCAGCGCGGCGTGGCCGGAGGCATCGTGGAGAAAGAAGCTCCGATTGATGTGTCAAATGTGATGTACCTGGAAAACGGAGTGCCGGTTCGCGTTGGTTACCAGATTCTGGAAGATGGCCGCAAGGTTCGGATTTCGAAAAAAACCGGCGCGGCGCTCGAATAACAACCGCATTGCCCAACCGACCAACTGCTGCATGTGCTGGTTGAGGGAAGGGAGTAAGTTCAAGTTATGGCTTCACGACTGAGAGAAAAATACCTGAAAGAGATTGTTCCAGCGCTGACCAAAGAGTTTGGTTACAAGAACCCGATGAGCGTTCCGAAGCTGGAAAAGATCGTCATCAATGTTGGCTTGGGCGAAGCGATTCAGAACGCCAAAGCCATTGATGTCGCTGTTGGCGATTTGCAAACCATCGCGGGGCAGAAGCCCGTGGTGACCAAAGCCAAAAAATCCATCGCGGCATTCAAACTGCGCGAAGGGATGAGCATTGGTGCAATGGTGACGTTGCGCGGCGAACGCATGTATGAATTTCTGGATCGGTTCGTCAGTCTGGCGTTGCCGCGCGTTCGCGATTTTCGCGGCGTCAGCCCGAAGGCTTTCGACGGACGCGGCAATTACACGGTCGGTCTGAAAGATCAGTTGATCTTTCCGGAAATTGACTTCGGCAAAATTGACAAGGCGCGCGGCATGAACGTGTGCATTGTGACTACGGCAAAAACGGATGAAGAGGCGCGCTCGTTGCTGCGCCATCTGGGAATGCCGTTCCGGCAAAATTAAGACTTGAGGAACTATGGCAAAGACTTCAAAGATCGTTCAAGCGAATCGTAAACCGAAGTTCAAAGTGCGCGGCTACAACCGTTGCAAACGTTGTGGTCGCCCGCGCGCCTACCTGCGGAAATTCAGCGTCTGCCGTATTTGCTTCCGCCAACTGGCATTGCAAGGCGATATTCCAGGCGTGACGAAATCAAGCTGGTAGTTGAAAAGCCCTGCTGCCGGGGGCGGATAGGCCGTCTGCCCGGAACACAGGACTGATGTGAGTGGAGTTGAAACGATGATTACTGACCCAATATCGGATTTGTTGACGCGGATGCGAAATGCAATCGCCGCGCGTCATTCCAAGGTGGATGTTCCGGCTTCGCGGCTGAAAATCGAAATCGCGCGAATCCTGAAAGAAGAAGGCTACATCACCAATTACAGCATTAAGACCACTGAAGGCAGCAACATTCGCACGCTGAGAATCTTTCTGCGTTACGGCCCGAAAGGCGAAAGCGTGATTTCCGAGCTGAAACGGATTTCCCGCCCGAGTTTGCGCGTGTATGTGCCGAGCAACGAAATTCCCAAAGTGTTGGGCGGGCTGGGAGTCAGCATCCTCAGCACGTCCAAGGGAGTGATGACCGGCAAACAGGCGCGCAAGTCGAACGTCGGCGGCGAATTGTTGTGTAGCGTTTATTGAGTCGCTGGTGGCTGGTGGCTGGTCGTTGGGTTCAGCGTCCCCACTAATCACCGACAACCAACGAGAGAGTTATGTCACGAGTAGGCAAAAAACCAATCGAGATCCCGAAAGATGTAAAGGTCAATATCGCGGAATCGGTCATCGAAGTGCAGGGGCCGAAGGGCAAATTGACCACCAAAATTCCTGCCGGCGTCACGGTCAAGGTGGAAGATGGCAAACTTGTCGCCGAGCGCCAGGACAAAGATCACACCGCGATTCATGGAACCCTGCGTGCATTGGTGGCTAACGCCGTCAAAGGCGTGTCGCAAGGCTTTACGCAGGAAATGGATGTCGTCGGCGTCGGTTACAAAGCCGAGTTGAAAGGCCGCAGCATCAATTTCGCCCTGGGATATTCGCATCCGATTGAATTCGTGCTGCCAGAAGGCATCACCGCCAAGGTTGAAAAACTGGCGCGCACAATCAATCAATATCAGACGACGATCACGTTGACGGGCATTGACCGTGAATTGCTGGGACAAACGGCGGCAAACATGCATGGTTTGCGAAAACCCGATGCTTACAAAGGCAAGGGCGTTCGTTACGCTGACCGCCCGATCAAACTCAAACCCGGCAAGACCGGTAAATAAACGATGAACTCATAAGGCCAGACGAAGGGGTCTCCGGCGTCCGCGAAGACGACCAGACGGCTCATCGTTCGGCGAAGGTAAACCAATCGTTATGGCAAAGAAATCAAGACAAGATACGCGGCGCGCCGTTCATTCGCGCATCCGTAAGAAAGTGAAAGGCACTCCGGAGCGCCCGCGTCTGGCGGTGTTTCGCAGTCTCAATCATGTTTACGCACAGTTGATTGACGACGTCAACGGGGTGACGCTTTGTTCGGCTTCGTCGGTCGAAAAGAGTGCAGGCGTCGGCAATGGCGGCAATGTGGAAGCCGCGAAATCCATTGGAAAGCTGATTGCCGAACGCGCCAAGGAAAAGGGCATCAATAGTGTCGTGTTTGATCGCGGCGGATACATTTATCACGGTCGCGTCAAATCGCTGGCGGAAGCCGCGCGCGAAGCGGGATTACAGTTTTAGCTTGGAGAATCGTATTTATGGACAGAATCAATGCGGACGGGCTTGAATTGACGGATCAGGTAATTTCGATCAATCGCGTCACCAAAGTCGTCAAAGGCGGTAAGAATTTGTCGTTCGCCGCTCTGGTCGTGGTTGGCAATCAAAAAGGAATTGTCGGATTCGGAACCGGCAAAGCCAAAGAAGTTCCCCAGGCGATTCGCAAGGCGCTGGAAGCAGCCAAGCGCAATCTGATTCGTGTGCCATTGGTCGGGACGACTTTGCCACACCCGATTGTCGGCAGATTCGGCGCGGGCAGAGTGATGCTCAAACCCGCCGTCGAAGGTACGGGCGTTATTGCTGGCGGAGCGGTTCGCGCTGTCATGAACGCAGTCGGCGTCAGCAACATCCTGACTAAGAGCTTGGGATCGAATAACCCTCACAACGTCATTCGCGCTACTTTTGATGCGCTGGCCAACATGAGAAGCAAAGAAGAAATTGCCCGCTTGCGTGGCCGGACTGTGGAGGAACTCTAAGTTATGGCGGACGAAAAGAAGATCAAGATTCAATGGTATCGGAGCGCAATTGCCGCGCCCGAAAAACACAAGGTCATTGTGCGAAGTCTGGGGCTGACAAAGCTCAATCAGATTGTCGAACGACCGGATAACGAATCCATTCGTGGCATGGTCGCCAAGATTCCGCACCTGTTGCGAATCGTTGAATAAGTTTGAGACAAGTCCGAACGTAATCGGACGAAGACACTGGAACTACTATGGCTATTGGCTTGAACAACCTCAAAGCGCCCGCTGGCGCTAATCATAAAAAGAAACGCGTGGGCCGCGGTCAGGGATCGGGCCTTGGCAAGACCTCCGGTCGCGGAAACAAGGGGCAGAAATCGCGTTCGGGATATTCGCAAAAGCGAGGCTTTGAAGGCGGACAGATGCCTTTGCATCGTCGTTTGCCGAAACGTGGATTCACGAACATTTTCAAACGCGAATGGGCGGAAGTGAATTTGTCGCGGCTGGAAGAGTTGTTTGACGCTGGTGCAACCATCACCCCCGAAACACTGGTTGAGTGCGGGTTGGTTCGTAAATCGCTGCAAAAATCCGTCGCGGTCTTGGGCAAAGGCGAATTGAGCAAGGCTCTGACCATCAGCGCCCATCGATTCAGCGAATCCGCCAAAAAGAAAATTGAAGCGGCTGGCGGCAAGGCAGAAGTCATCGCCAGCAAATCCGCCGCAGCAAGCGAAGCCGCCTGAACGGTTTTAAGTTTTGGGCCGTCACTCCGGTCATGATTTGGGCCGGCTTTGATTTAGGGAAGATATGGTCGAGTCATTTATTAACGCAATCCGCAATCTGTTCAAAATCCCCGAACTGCGTCGTCGTGTGCTGTTCACACTGGGAATGCTGGCGATCTATCGAGCGGGCATTCACGTTCAGGTTCCGGGACTTGATCGAGAAGCCGTTGAACAGTTTTGGAATTCGCAAGCGGGCGGATTGTTCGGCGCTCTGGATTTGTTTTCCGGTGGCAACCTTCGCCGGATTTCAGTCTTCGCGCTCGGCATCATGCCGTACATCACTTCCTCCATCATTTTCCAGTTGATGACTTCGGTATATCCGAAGCTCAAAGCGATTCAACAGGAAGGCGAGCTTGGACGCCAGAAAATCAACAAATACACACGGTATTTGACAGTATTGCTTTGCCTCGTCCAAGGAACCAGTTTGGCTTACTGGCTGAAAAATCAGCAGGTCCCCATCAACTCGATTCCTCGCTCGCTGGTGCTTGGCGGAGGCGGAATCGGGTTTATTTTGATTGGGATGCTGGCTCTGACCGCAGGAACAATGTTCGTCATGTGGATTGGCGAACAGATCACAGAGCGGGGCATTGGCAATGGCATCAGCTTGTTGATTTTCGCCGGAATTGTAGTCGGTGTTCCGAATGCCATCACACAGTTGTGGGCTACGATCAAAGACCCCGGATCAGCGGTCTTTGTGATCATTTTGGTGTTGGTGATGTTGGCTGTGACCGCTGGCATCGTGTTTTTTGAGCGGGGGACTCGCAAGGTTCCAACCAATCATACGCGCCGTATGGTTGGCAACAAGATGGTGCAGACCCAGTCGTCGCACCTGCCTTTGAAAGTGAATATTGCGGGCGTGATTCCGGTCATCTTTGCTTCCTCAGTGCTGGCGATTCCGCAATCGCTGGTCACCTTCGGGCAATGGAGTTGGCTGACGAAACTCAACACGTGGTTGAGCGGAGGCCATCCGATTTACGAACTGTTGTTCATCAGCGGAATCATTTTGTTTGCGTTCTTCTACGTTTCGATCGTGTTCAATGCCGACGAAGTCGCAGAAAACCTGCGCAAGCAAGGGGCATTCATTCCGGGCATTCGACCCGGCAAACGAACTGGTGATTACCTGAATTCGATTCTGGTCAGATTGACGACCGTTGGGGCTATTTATCTGGTCATAGTTTGTTTGATTCCGCAATTGATGATCAGCGGTTTCAAGGTTCAATACCTGCCGTTCATCGGTCCGTGGCTTGATAGTGTGATTCAAAATATTCCGGGATTGAGTTGGATTCTGACCGGTTTGGGGGTTTCATTCTATTTCGGTGGAACCAGTTTGCTGATCGTTGTCGGTGTGGCGATGGATACGATCAGTCAGGTGGAAGCTCAGTTGGTGATGCGGCATTACGATGGATTCCTTGGTCCTCGCGGCGGCAGGTTGCGTGGCCGTCGTGCGACCTAGTCAATCATCTTTTAGGAACGGGGAATCGGTCATTTATGTCGAGAGCAATCGTGATAATCGGGCCACCGGGAGCAGGCAAAGGAACTCAAGCTCGCCGCTTGTCCGAAAAATACGGATATCCGCAAATTTCGACAGGTGACATTCTGCGAGAAATGGCGCAGGCCGAAACAGTGCTTGGCCAGGAAATCAGAACCACGCTGGCTTCGGGAAAATTGGTCAGCGATGAAATTCTTGCGGAGGTGATTCGGACTCGGACGTCTCTTCCTGATTGCAAGAACGGTTACATTCTTGACGGGTTTCCGCGAACCATCAATCAGGCTCACCAATTGGAAGAGCTGGCTGAAGAGCAGAAAAAAGAAGTTCTTCTGGTCAGGGCGATGGTTCACGAAGAGGTTCTTTTCAAACGGCTGACTGGAAGAAGCACTTGTCCGAAATGCGGAGAGATTTACAACGTTTATTTCCGACCGTCAAAAGTCGAAGGTGTGTGTGATCTGGATGGTGAAACGCTGAAACAGCGCAGCGATGACAATCCTGAAGCCGTGCAGCGTCGTTTTTCAGAATACAGAACCGCAACCGCTCCGCTGATTGAGTATTACCGGTCAAACGGTCGCTTGATAGAAATTGACGGTGAAGGCAAGGTCGAAGAAATTTTTGAGAAACTTTGTTCGCTGATTGAGGGCTTGACTAGCCGGTAAGGACAAGATGGTCATACGAAAATCTGTGAACGAACTCGAAAAGATGCGTTTCGCCGGGCTGATTGTCGCCGAGACGCTCTCTGAATTGCGAAAGATGGTCGAACCTGGTGTGACGACCAAGCAACTGGATGCAGTTGCGGAAAAGAAAATTCGTGCCGCGGGCGCGTATCCGACTTTCAAAGGCTATCGCAAGTTTCCATCCTCGATTTGCGCTTCGGTCAACGATGAAGTCGTTCACGGGATTCCATCGGATCGCAGATTGCGCGAGGGCGATATCGTCAAACTTGATTGCGGTGCGACTCTGGATGGATTTGTCGGTGACGCCGCAATCACCGTTGCTGTCGGGAATGTTCCTCCGGCAGTTGAAAAGTTGATGGAAACGACACGAGCTTCATTGTTTCGTGCGGTTGAAAAAATGGTTCCGGGCAATCGGCTGTACGATGTTTCGTATGCAGTGCAGGAATTTGTCGAAGAAAACGGATTTTCAGTTGTACGTGATTTTTGTGGCCATGGAATAGGCCAGCGTATGCACGAAGATCCGCAAGTTCCGAATTACGGTCGTCCAGGCACTGGCCCGAAATTGAAGGAAGGCTGGGTGCTGGCCATTGAACCAATGGTCAATTTGGGAACACACGAAGTTCAGGTGCTCAGCGATGGATGGACGGTGAAAACAAAAGATGGAAAGTTTTCGTCCCATTTCGAGCATACGATTGCAGTGACACCGGATGGCCCGGTTGTTTTGACGGCAAAAGAAGACGGGTCATTGATGCTCTAAAAAGGCATGGCCTGCTCATTGCTTGCAAAAACGCGACTCGCAGTTATAATGCCGGTTTCGCGTTCTAGTGTTTAAGCTCACTATCTGAAGATATGTCGAAAGAAGATGCCATAGAGGTACAGGCGACTGTACTCGAAACCTTGCCCAATGCGATGTTCAAAGTCGAATTGGAAAATAAACACCAGGTTCTGGCGCATATCTCAGGTCGTATGCGAAAGAATTTCATCAAGATTCTGCCGGGCGACAAAGTTCTGGTAGAACTTTCGCCTTACGATTTGACTCGTGGACGCATTGTGTACCGTTTCAAATAGGTCAGGATTGAATCACATTTTAAGAGGCTGAAATGAAAGTACGAGCATCAGTCAAAAAGATTTGCGACAAATGCAAAATCATCCACCGGCACGGCGTGGTTCGTGTCATTTGCGTGAATCCGAAACACAAGCAACGACAAGGATAAATACCGGATTTCAATTCTGAAGGATTGAAATTCGAAAGTAGTTACGGAGAAAGATAATGGCACGTGTAGCAGGTGTTGATTTACCACCACAAAAGCGCGCTCAAATCGGTTTGACTTACATTTATGGAATTGGCAAATCGCGCGCGACCAGCATTCTTAGCGAAGCTCAGGTAGACGTGAACAAGAAAATTCGTGATCTGAGCGAAGAAGAATTGAACCGCATTCGTACTGTTGTGGATCAAGGCGGTAACGTTGAAGGCGATCTGCGCAAACAAATTCAGTTGGACATCAAACGGTTGATGGACATTGGCTGTTATCGTGGATTGCGGCATCGTCGCGGCTTGCCGGTTCACGGTCAGCGCACCCATACCAATGCCAGAACGCGCAAGGGGCCGCGTCGCGCTACTGTGGCGAAGAAGAAAGCTCCGGGCAAGAAATAAGAATCTGCTGGCGGTTGCCGACCATGTGGTTCACACCTTACGGCGGCAACCCCACTTACTGAAATTGACTTATGGCAAAGCAGCAACAAACCGCAGGCAAAAAGAAGGTTTTCAAGAAAAAAGAAAAGAAGGTCGTTCCTCAGGGCATCGTCCACATTCAGGCGACCTTCAACAATACGCTGGTGAGCATCACTGACCTGCAAGGCAATCTGGTGGCTCAGTGCTCATCAGGCGCAATGGGGTTCCGCGGATCGCGCAAAGGGACTCCGTTTGCGGCGCAACAGGCCGCCAACAAAGCCGCGGGGATCGCCCGCGATTGTGGCATGCGTGCCTGTGAAGTGCGCGTCAAAGGCCCCGGCTCTGGACGTGAATCTGCAGTTCGTGCGATTCAAGCAGCCGGCATCGAAATCAAATTGATTCGCGATGTCACGCCGATTCCGCACAACGGTTGTCGTCCGCCGAAGCGCCGCCGCGTTTAACAATCAGTTTTGAATTTTATTGAATTGCTCGACGCAGCCTGCCAGTTGACCACGTGCGAGAAGAAGATTACGGCAAGGTTGCGCTGCCCGAATATACGGAGGAAAGAGATTGGCTAGAGATAGAGGCAAACAATGTCGTCTGTGCAGGCGCGAAGGGATGAAGCTTTATCTGAAAGGCGAGAAGTGCTACAAGCCTTC
>JAEUQP010000514.1 GCA_016789645.1 Acidobacteriota bacterium
GCGTGTGGAAAAGTTGTTGGAAGGTGTGCCGCGCAATAGTTCGCCGCTGCTTTCGACGTTTCACTCGCTCTGCGTTCGCATCTTGCGGCGAGATATTGAACAGCTTGGCAAAGGCTACACGCGGTCTTTCACGATTTACGATGCCGACGATCAGCAAAAACTGTTGCGCGCATGCATTCGGGATTGCGGTTTTGACGACAAACAAATCACTCCGCGATTGGCGCAAACTTCGATCAGCGGAATGAAAAATCGCGGCGAAGACCCGGAAACCGCCGCGTTAAAAGGCGAAGCCGATCCGAAGCGCGCCGCAATTGCTCGCGTGTACGCGCTTTACGAACAGCGGCTGCAATCGTCGAACGCTTTGGATTTTGACGACCTGTTGATTCGCACGGTGCAGTTGCTGCGGACTTCGGCAGAAACGCGGCGCTATTACCAGAACCGCTTTCGCCACGTCATGGTGGACGAATTTCAAGACACCAACGGCATTCAATACAGTTTGTGCAAACTGCTGGTCGAAGGCGACATTGCCTTGAATCTGGCCATTCGTCCGCCGGATTTCTGGACGAATCGCAGCTTTTGCGTCGTGGGCGATGAAAACCAATCCATCTACAAATTTCGTGGTTCGGATTTCAACATCATTCTGAATTTCGAGCGCGACTTTCCCGGCACGCGCACCATCAAGCTGGAAGACAATTACCGTTCAACGGCGCGCATTCTGGAAGCGGCCAATAAGGTCATCGCCAATAATTCGCAACGCTTCGACAAACGATTGCGGGCGAACGCCGCCGAAGGCGAAAAGATTCGTTACGCTCAGGTGTACGACGGAGAATCCGAAGCGCGTTGGGTGACGGAAAAAATCACCGAACATTTGCGACGGGAACCGAACTTGAAAGCCGCCGTGTTGTATCGCACCAACGCGCAATCGCGTTCGTTTGAAGAAGCGTGTCGCCGCGCAGGGCTTCGGTACAATCTGGTCGGCGGGTTCAGCTTTTACGAACGCGCCGAAGTCAAAGACATCATCGCGTACCTGAAACTGGCGCTGAACCCGGACGATTCCATCGCCTTGCAGCGCGTCATCAATACGCCTCCGCGCGGATTGGGCAAAACAACGCTGGACGAAGTGGATCGTCAGGCCAAAGCCTTGAGTTGTTCGCACTGGGAAGCGATTACTCAGGTGATTGAACACAGCCCGCTGCAAGCGCGCGCAATCAATGCGCTGAAAGCCTTTCGCTTTGTCGTTTCTCAATTGATGGAAAAAGCCAAAAACTCCGCCGTGCCGATTGCCGACGTGGTCAAAGCGGCGGTGATTGATACCGGTTACGAATTGATGCTCAAAGAAGAGCGCACCGAAGAAGCCGAAGGCCGGTTGTTGAACCTGGACGAATTGGTCAACGCCGCCGCCGAATCCGACACGCGCGGAGAAACATTACGCGATTTTCTCGACCACGCAGCGTTGGTGTCCGACGCTGATCAATACAAAGCCGAAGCCGAAGTGACGTTGATGACCATGCATTCGGCCAAAGGCTTGGAATTTCCGTTGGTCTTCATCGTCGGATTGGAAGAAAACCTGTTTCCGCATGCGCGCGCCAGCCAGGATCGATCAGAACTCGAAGAAGAGCGACGGCTGTGTTACGTCGCCATCACCCGCGCTGAAAAATATCTGTATCTGACCCACGCCATGAAGCGGCGAACTTATGGCGAAGAAATGGCCGCAGAACCGTCGCGCTTTCTGAACGAATTTCCGATTGAATTGATTGAAGACCTGTCGAAAGGCCCAAGCTGGTTGCGATTCGCCAACAAGGTTTCGACCAAAGAAAACCTGGCGGCGATTGATGCCCTGACCGGCAAAGCTCCACCACCTGTCAAACGCACCAGCAATTATCAAGGCCAGACTTACAACAGCCGCGACAGCGTCAACGAATTTTTCAAACGGCAGGGCGTCAAACTGGATTCCGAACCGGCGAAACCGAAACTGGTCAAACGCGATTCCGGCGAAAGCGCGCGCAGTTCCGGCAGCTCAGGAGGTTCGGGCAAATTCAAAGTCGGCACACGCGTTCGCCACGCCAAGTTCGGCGTTGGCCTGGTCGTCAAATCCGAAGGCGAAGACGACAACGTCAAACTGACAATCAATTTTCCCGGTTACGGGCTGAAGAAAATGGTGGAAAAATTTGCCGGGCTGGAAAAGGCATAAAGCTGGAGTCTGAAAAAAAGCCGACAGGAAATGCTGATTTCCTGTCGGCTTTTTTTGATAACCAGAATGTTAAGCGGCGAAGTTAATGCACTTCGTCAATGCTGGCGACGGCGAGTTTGCCGTCCATCATTTTGCCGGTGACTTTGAATTTTGCGCCATTGTCTTTGGTACTTTTTTCCAAAGCGGCTTTCGCCATTGCCGTACCTTTTTCATCGAATTCGGTGTATTTGCCGTCGGCATACACGCCGAGTCCGCTCTTCAGGCAATTTTCCATCAACGAGCAGCTCTTTTTGTGCGCGTCAATCGAAGCCTGAGCATCGTCTTTTTTCATGCGTCCGGTGGCGCAGGCTTTATCAATAATGTTGCCGGTCAGAGTGACCTTGTCGGAATCTTTCTTTTGCGCAGTCGAAACTGCAACAATACTCAAAGCCACAGCCAAGACAAGAATCAGTGAAACAAGTCTTTTCGTCATGGTCTTCCTTCCTTTCTTAACCCATTGGTGGTGAATAGACAAAGTGCCGACAGGTGGTGCAAGCCCACTTCATTGGCTTGGGTCGGCAAGGAGTTTTGCGAGTTACGAAATCGAAATCCCCGCTCAGAAACACCGCTTATAAAGCTCTTGGACTACGATATTGTTCGTAACGGCGAGTCGGTTCGTATTTGCTGACAGAAAACGGCATATCTTTTTTCGGAGGGCCTTCAAGCCGGATGATCTCAATTGCTTCCTGGTAAACCCGCTCCAGGTTTTCGGGTTGAAAGCCATTCAATCGGCAAGCGTGAACGTGTTGGCGAACCATTTGCTCCACAGCTTGACGACCAATTTCGTCCAAATCTTCCAATGCGCGCAGAGCATGGGCAGAGAGCTTCATAAGCAAAGTACCAATCCTTTCAAATAAGATTTGAGAACCGTCGTTGAGTGTTTTGATTTAACTTGAAAATCAGAGGATGGAACGGCGCGGAGTGTAGCACAGAAAAATTTGGTGTCTACAAAATTTTTCCAATCTCAGGCAACCCG
>JAEUQP010000590.1 GCA_016789645.1 Acidobacteriota bacterium
CATGAAGCGCGATTATTCAATTGACGACGACCGCGTTTACCTGATGGGACATTCGATGGGCGGGTACGGGTCGTGGTCTATCGCCGTCAATCATCCTGACCTGTTTGCCGCCATTGCGCCGATTGCCGGAGGCGGCCAGCCGTTTGTGATGATGGGCTTAAAGAAAATCACGCACATTCCCTGGATCGTCATCCATGGCGACAAAGACCCGACCGTTTCCGTCGAAGAATCGCGCAAGATGGTCAAAGCTGGCGAAGCGCTGGGCATCAAGATCAAATACATTGAAGTCCCCGGCGGCGACCACATCAACATCGCCGTGCCGGGTTTCAAAGACATTTTTGACTGGTTTGACGCGCACAAACGACAATCCAAAGCCGCCGCAAAAGCGGCTGGCAGTGGACAATAACCTGACAAAATGGCCCAAGATACTGTGACGCGAAAAGTATCTTGGGCTATTTCCAGAGATTGGTTTCAGTTGGATTCACTCCCAAACCAATAACCGCAACTTGCCATCAGCACAGCCTAAAGCCAACACTTTTCCATCCGGCGAAACCGCCAGCGAATTTAGCGAACCTGGATGAAGCGGCCAGCGGTTCATCAAAGACATCATTGTAGGCGAGGGCCCCATCAAGGGGCCGTTGGACCTATTGCCAATCGAAGCGTCGTATGTGGGTGTTTCAAGAGACGACTGCCTGAACGGGTCGAAGAACGCTGAAAGCGGATTAAGCAACGGCCAGCCGCGAGGTTTCAGCAAGCCAGTGATCGTGGCAGATTCCACGTCGTAAAACCGTATGACGCTGTCGTTGCTGCCGCCGACCAGTTGTTTGCCATCGCGCGAAAAGGCAATGGCGACCAGCCAACTAACCGGTGGGATCGCTTTCTTGCCAGACTTTCCGCCGGCAGCTTCCGTTATTGTTTCGATCTCCGTCATTGACAGCATGTAATCCGAAGCTGTTTTTTTCAGCTTGAAAGTTTGGCAATCCCAAATTTTCAGCGCGCGATCTCGTCCGGCGCTGGCCAACAAAGAACCGTCCGCCGAAAACGCCAAGGCGCTGATTGCACCGGTATGCCCCGGCAACGTTTGTTTCAAATCGCCAGTCGCCACATCCCACAAAAAGATTTCGAATCTGGATTCTTCTTCAACTGAAGCGCCGCGATGCCCGTCAACCAATCCCGAACCGCCTGCAAGCAATCGTCCGCCAGGGGAAAACGCAATGGTACGAAATGCCGCCGACTTTCCGCGCACTCGGCGAGACAGCGTCCACGTCGCGGTTTCAAATAACTGAATTTCGCCGTATGCGATGCAAGCACTTTTGCATTCCTTGTCGCTTTCATCAGCAATCGGCCCGGTGCCGACCGCCAGCCATTTTCCGTCGGGCGAAAACGCCACTGCCCAAGAGGGTTCGTTATCGTGATTCAGCCGAGCTTTGACCGCGCCAGTTTGAGTATCCCAAACCAGCGCCTCACCTTCGTAAAACAACGTGGTGATGGTCAGGTTTTGTTCTTTGCGACGCTTCTTTTCCTTGAGCCGGGCTTGCGCGCCCACCAGCGACTTTCCGTCCGGCGAAAACGTGACCGAAAAAAAATGCATATCGCGTGAGCCTTTCAGTTTCAGCAATTCCTTGCCGGTTTCGACATCTGTCAGTTTGACCTGACGATCTCCGGCGCTGGCCAGCAATCTTCCGTCCGGCGAAAACGCGACTGACGGAATGAAGTCCGGATGAGCCGAAAGGACTGTTTCTTTTTTGCCGGTTCGTTCAACGGGTTTGGTAGGTTGATTGGTTTGCGGGGCGTTGGAATTAGTCGGCGATTGGCCAAAGGCAGCAGACCCCATCAACCAAAGAATGACTGGTAACGAACTGAAGCAGAAGAACCTGAGTTTCACTATTTCCTCCTGGTCGTTAGGAAACGGCTGAGTCGAATTAGGAGGTAACTTGTCGAGCCGCCGTTAGGGACAGATAATGCCCATTCGCCGCCTTGCAATCAATCCATCAAAATCTTTCGGGAGGAACCATGCGCCGAAACTTGAACCTGTTGTTGATTCTGTTTTCATTCGCTTTCGTTTTTTCGCCTGCCCTTGCTCAATCCAAACGTCCCATCACGTTCGACGATCTGATTTCAATGAAACGCGTGGCCGACGCGCAGATTTCGCCGGACGGCAAATGGGTGGCCTACGTCGTCAACGCGATTGACAAACAGGCCAATCGCGGCAAGCGCAGCATCTGGGTGGTTTCAACTTCAGGCGGCGAAGCGAAGCAGTTGATTGCGTCCAGCCGCAATGACGACACGCCGCGCTGGTCTGCCGACGGCAAATGGATCGCGTTTTTGTCTTCGCGCGACGGCGCGCCGCAAATTTTTGTCGCCGCCGCAGACGGTTCCGGCCAGCGCAAAGTGACGGATGTGCCGCTCGGCGTGGCGGATTTCACGTGGTCGCCGGACGGCAAGCTGTTTGCCTTTTCGACCGAAGTTTATCCCGAATGCGCCGACCTGAAATGCACCGCTGACAAAGCCGCAGCCGCCG
>JAEUQP010000679.1 GCA_016789645.1 Acidobacteriota bacterium
ATACCGAAATCCCATTTCCAACCCAAGGCGTTTGAATTCGGCGAACTCGGCGGGCGTATAAAACTTTTCGACCGGCAAGCGACGTTCCGATGGTTGCAGGTATTGGCCGATGGTCAGAATGTCGCAATCCGTGGCGCGAAGGTCGCGCATGGTTTCGATGATTTCTTCCGTCGTTTCGCCCAGACCAACCATGATTCCGGATTTCGTCAGCATCGTCGGCAAAACGCGATCGCGGTAATCGGCGGCGCGGCGAAGCAGCGTCATCGTCCATTCAGCATATTGCGCATGCGGACGAACCCGGCGATACAAGCGCGGGACGGTTTCCGTGTTGTGATTCAGCACGTCCGGTTGCGCATCGAGCACCACCTGCAAAGCTTCCTGATTTCCTTCAAAGTCCGGAATCAACACTTCAATTTTGCAGTCGGGATTCACGGCGCGAACGGCTTTGATGGTTGCCGCCCAATGTTCAGCTCCACCGTCGGATTTGTCGTCGCGATTGACGCCGGTGATGACGGCGTGCTGCAGGTTCAATTTCTTAACGGCTTCGGCGACGTGCATCGGTTCGCCTGCGTCCAGCGGTTTCGGTTCGCCTTTGCTGACGGCGCAAAATCCACAACGGCGTGTGCAAACGTCACCCGCGATCATGAAAGTCGCCGTGCGATTCGACCAGCATTCGTAAATGTTCGGGCAGCGAGCTTCCTGACAAACCGTGTTCAGGCTCAGATCACTCATCATGCGGCGGACTTCCAGAAAGTCTTCGCCCATGTTGAGTTTGATCTTCAACCATTCCGGTTTCGGCAATCTGTCTTTTAGTGATCTCATAACAAAATAAGTATAGCAGCCAGTTAATGGTGATGCGGCGTGATTGTCGGATCAATCGGCGCTACGACTTCATTGCCTGCGTCGTTGAATTCGCCTTCCCAACGCGCGACGACTGCCGTCGCCAGACAGTTGCCAATGACGTTGGTGGCGGTGCGCGCCATATCCATGAATTCGTCCACGCCCAGAATCAATGCGATGCCTTCCAGCGGCAATCCGAATTGCGCCAATGTTCCGGCCAGCACGACCAGTGAAGCACGCGGCACAGCGGCAATGCCTTTGGTCGAAAGCATGAGCGTCAGCAGCATGGTGATTTGCTGACCAATTGAAAGGTGAATGTTGGCGGCCTGAGCAACGAACATCGCGGCCAGCGAGAGGTACAACGTCGAACCGTCGAGGTTGAAGCTATACCCCAGCGGCAAAATAAAACTGACGATGCGACGCGGAACGCCCAGCCGTTCCATATTTTCCAATGCTTTCGGGAACGCTGATTCACTGGACGTTGTGACAAACGCCAGCGTTGCCGGTTCCTTGACCAACTGAAAAAACCGTTTGAACGGCAGCCGGATCATGAACGCGACCGGGACCAACACAACCAGAATGAAAATAGCCAACGCGCCATACAGCGTCAGAATCAGTTTGACCAGATTCCACAAAACCCACAATCCTTTGCCGCCCACCGTGACGGCAATGGCCGCGCCGACCCCCCACGGCGCAAAGTTCATCACGTAGTTGGTGAATTTGAACATCGCCTCGGAAAGCGATTCGCAAAAGGCGATCACCGGTTTCGCTTTTTCGCCGATGCCTGCCAGCGCCACGGCAAAGATCAAACTGAACACGACGATTTGCAACACGTCGTTTTCCGCCAGGGATTTGAACAGGCTGGTTGGGAAAACATTGACGATGTGGTTTTGCGGCGTCATTTTCCCCGCGTTGGCGGCAATCTCTTTGGCTTCGGCGCTTTGTTCGCTGGGCAGATTGACACCCAAACCGGGCTTGGTGATATTGACCGCGATCAACCCGATGACCAGCGCCAGCAAAGTCGCCATCGTGAAATAAGCCATGGCCTTGACGCCAATGCGCCCGACCTTGCGCATATCGCCCGCGCCTGCAATCCCCACGACCAGCGTCGAAAAGATCAACGGCGCAATCAGCATCTTGATCAGATTCAGGAAAATGCGGCTCAACACGCGCACCCACTGAATCCATTCCTCTTTGTGGTGGTAAGCAGCGTCGAGTTCTTTGGCCGAAGCCAGCACCTGATCTTTTGCAGCCGCGGGCAAGGTCGTGGATTGACTGATGGTTTTGACAAAGTCGGCAGCTTTGGCGGGTGTGTCCACGCGATTGAGCGCTGCTAGCGCATCCGTTTTAGCCTGCGGTTCGACTTCCAGACGGTTGATCGTTTCCACCAGTTGTTGCTGCAAACCGGGAGCGCGGTCCGAGCGGTGAATAAGCCAGCCGACAAAGATACCGATGAAAAGTCCGATGAAAATTTGTTGGGTGAGCGAGAGTTTACGCATAGTCCTTTATCATTGAATCCAGCGGTTGAACACTTCGCCGAAATGGTGCGTTACACGGTTGGCGACCTCTGGTAACGCGAACTGCTTGCCTGTGAGCTGTTGGAGCGATGTCACGCCGTGATCCCGAATGCCGCACGGCACGATCAACTGAAAGTAATTCAAATCGGTGGTGATGTTCAGCGCGAATCCGTGCATCGTCACCCAGCGCGAAATTCGTATGCCGATGGCGGCCAGCTTTTGGTTGCCAACCCAGACACCGACAAATTCTCCGCCTCGCGGTTCGGCTTCGACACCAAAATCAGCGGCGGTTCGGATCAACACTTCCTGCAAATCGCGCACGTACCGGCGAATGTCCTGCCGACCCGGCTGGAGTTTGATGATCGGATACCCAACCAATTGCCCAGGCCCGTGATACGTCACATCGCCGCCACGTCCGGTTTCGTGCAGTTCGACGCCAAACTGCTCGCGCGTCGTTTCGTCGGCCAGGATATTCGTTCGGTCTGCTGCCCGCCCCAGCGTGATGACGTGCGGATGCTCTAACAGTAAAAACGTGTCCGGAATTTCGTCAGCTTTTCGTTTCTCGACCAGTTGCTTTTGCAATTCGTGCGCTTCGCCGTAAGGGACCAAGCCGAGATAACGTGTTTCGCAAATAGGTATCATCGTTTGTAGTACCGCCTTCAGGCGGAAACACTTTTTACAGAATGCAGGCCGCCTGAAGGCGGTACTACGAACGTTCAAAGCAACGCCGAAAAATCGGTCGTTTCAATCGTCTTTTTGATGTGCGCCAGGAATTGATCGCCGACGGCTCCATCAATGATGCGGTGATCGAACGACAGGCTCATGACACCGATGTGGCGAATGGCAATGGCATCTCCGTCCGGAGTTTCAACCGCCCACGGTTTTTTGTGGATGCCACCCATACCCAGAATCGCCACTTGCGGCTGGTTGATGATCGGCGTCGCCGTGTAACCACCATACAAACCGAAGTTGGTGATGGAGAACGTCCCGCCGGAAATCTCGTCCGGTTTGAGTTGTTTGGCGCGCGCGCGGGTCGCCAAATCCTGCGAAGAGCGTGCAAGGCCAGTGATGCTCAGCGCATCAGCCTGTTTGATGACCGGAACG
>JAEUQP010000694.1 GCA_016789645.1 Acidobacteriota bacterium
GTCACGCTGTTGGAACCGATCACGCTGACCCGGAAAAGCCGCGCGATTGTGACCGTGCTGGAAAATGGCAACGGCTCAAAGAAGCACATGACCGAAGAAGAAGCGCGTTTAGCCGAAGAACGCTTCGCACGCTGGATTGGCGCTTGGGACAGTGGCGATCCGAACTCTGCGGATAATGAGCGAATTGATGCTGATCTGGCACGGGAGTATGGAGCAGGGCTGGACCGGTAGGTGAGCTTATGTTCTTGGACACATCAGGCTTGTTTTGCATACACGATCTTCGGGATCGTCGGCAGTCTGCCGCGACAAACCATTTTCGCCACGCGCGGCAGGTCGTTACCACCAACTATGTGCTGACTGAATTTGTAGCCTTAGCACATGCGCGGGGAGTGCCACGAACAAATGCTCTCAAGATTCTTCGCGATTTGGTGGGTGTTCAGCGCGTCGAAGTCGTATGGGTTGATGAAAAGTTGCACGCATCAGCAATGGCATTATTAGAAGCCCGGATGGATAAGGACTATTCACTTTGCGACGCGGTTAGCTTTGTGTTGATGCGTGAACGGCAAATCAACGAAGCTCTGACGACGGACAAGCATTTCACTCAGGAAGGTTTTACGCGATTGCTGGAACCTTAACCCCCGCGTTCGGCCATGCCCACATTCGAAGACGCACAATCCGCGTTGGAACAGCATTTCAGCTTTTCGTCCTTTCGCGAAGGGCAGGCCGATGTCATTCGCGCTGTGCTGGACGGGAGGGATTGCGTGGTCGTCATGCCTACGGGTGGAGGCAAATCGCTGTGTTACCAACTCCCTGCTCTGTTGTTTCCCGGCGTGACGCTGGTCGTTTCGCCATTGATTGCGTTGATGAAAGATCAGGTGGATGCGCTCAACGCGCGGCAGATTTCCGCCACAGTCATCAACAGTTCGATCAGCTTCGACCAGCAACTGTCGCGATTGCAGGCAATGGCCGACGGACAGTTTCGGCTGGTGTATGTCGCGCCGGAACGGTTTCGCAACGAACGATTTCTGGAAGCGCTGAAAACCGTCAACGTGTCGCTGTTTGCCGTGGACGAAGCGCATTGCATTTCGCAATGGGGGCACGATTTCCGACCGGATTATTTGCGGCTGCGTGCGGCGGTGGAAGCGCTGACCGACGGAGCGAAACGTCCGCAAATCATTGCGCTGACGGCAACGGCGACGCCCAAAGTCCGCGACGACATTGCCGCGCAGTTGGGATTGCATCGCCCGGCCAGTTTCATCGCCGGGTTTGATCGCCCAAATCTGATGTTGCGCGTTATGCCGTGCAAATCCGATTCCGAACGAATCACGCGCGCGGCAAACATCATCGAACGCAGCGATGGCACAGGCATCATTTACACCTCCACGCGCAAAGCCGTCGAAGAAGTCACAGCCCAATTGAAAGCACTCGGATTGAAAGTCGGCGGGTATCACGCCGGGTTTGGCGAAGCGGTTCGAGCGCGCGTACAAGACAGTTTTATGTCCGGCGAACTGCAAGCCATTGTCGCCACCAACGCGTTCGGCATGGGCGTGGACAAACGCGATTTGCGATTCGTCACGCATTACAACCTGCCGGGTTCGATTGAAGCGTATTACCAGGAAGTCGGGCGCGCCGGACGCGACGGGCTGCCGTCGGTTTGCACGTTGCTGTTCAATTACGTTGACACGCGCACGCACGAATTTTTCATCGAAGGCAATTATCCCGAACCGGATTTGATCCGCGATGTGTACGATTGCCTGAAAGGCCTTGACCGCGACGAAATCGAATTGACCGCGCGCGAAATCGCTCCGCGCATCGGCGTCAGAAACGAAATGGCGATCAATTCGGCGCTGGTTTGTTTGGAAAAAGCCGGTCACATCGAACGTGTGCCGGGCGGCGGCACGATCAAACTGCTCGACCGCGTATCGCGCATGTTGTTGCGCGTGGATTGGCACGATCTTTCCAAACGCCGAGCCGCCGAAGAACGCAAGCTGCGCGAGATGGTCAACTTCGCTTATGAAAAAGGCTGTCTGCGGCAATTCGTGCTGCGGTATTTCGGTGACCGCAAACAGCCGACCAATTGCCGCTGTTCGAATTGCCAGCCGCGCATGAAGTGGAAAGACATCGAAGAAGCCGTCGAAGAACGTCACCAACGAATTGCCACCGCTGCGGTTTCAACTCCGCCAGCCGAACCCGGCGGCGCTCGCGCATTGACGGACGACGAACATCTGGCCGTGCGAAAAATCCTGAGTTGCGTGGCGCGTCTGGAAGGCCGATTCGGCAAATCCGTCGTCGCCGCAGTGCTGCGCGGTTCGCGCGCCAAAAATATTCAGGCGAATCAACTGGATCAACTTTCGACGTACGGCTTGCTGCGCGAGTATTCGCAAGACGATCTGACAAAATTTCTCAACGCGTTGATCGTCGCCGGATGCATTCGCCAAAGCGGAACGGCGTATCC
The DNA here is from genome assembly GCA_016789645.1 of Acidobacteriota bacterium. Taxonomy (GTDB): domain Bacteria; phylum Acidobacteriota; class Blastocatellia; order RBC074; family RBC074; genus RBC074. The sequence continues at coordinate 2,456 of JAEUQP010000694.1, forward strand.
GGTGGTGACGCTGACCGAGCTTGGGCGGCAGGTGATGCTGGACAAAGCGCGCGTCGAACTCGATCTGGAAGGCGTCGGCGCGGATTTGTCGGACGACTTCAACGACGAACCCGAACATGCCGAAACCGCCAAGACTCAAAGCCGGCAGCCAGCCAATCGGCTGGGCGAAACGCACATGAAAACTCTCGCGCTGTATCAGCAGGGATGCACCATTGCCGAAATTGCCGAACAGCGCGGAATACAAGCCAGCACGATCGAAGAACATCTTTCGCGCCTGATCGAAATGGGAATGCCAATCAACCTGGACGATCTGGTCAATGCGGCTGATCGCGCATTGATCGAAACCGCCTACACCAAATGCACCGAAGCCGGAAAAGTTGGTCTGACTCCAATCAAAGAACTGCTGCCGGAACGAATCAGCTACGGCGCAATCCGGATCACTCTGGCAGCGCTCAGAAATGCAGTACGGGGAGCGTAGCGCAACGACCAATTGACCAGCGAAAAAAAATTGGTCATGGTTCGCACTGTCACTCACTTCAAAAGTTACATCAACAACTGAAATCCGCCCGAAACGCCACTGTTGAGCTTTGCGCGTTCGGGGCTTGGGAGAGGAAAGATCAACCAGATGAAAGCACCAGCTAAATTCGTTTTGGTCAGCGCGGTTGTGTTGTCGTTGGCCTGGTTTTTTGGCGTCAATTCGACGGCGCAACAACCCACCGGTTCCACGGGCAAAGACGCTCCGCCCGACGGCGCCAAATTGTACGAAGAACGTTGCGCCGTTTGCCACGACAACGCGGGCAGCAATCCGCAAGATCGCACGCCGCCGAAATCCGTGCTGGCGCGGCGCGCGCCCGACGACATCATTGCCGCGCTGACCACCGGTTCGATGAAAACCCAGGCCGCAGGTTTGAAGGAACTGGAAATTCGCGCGATTGCCGTGTATCTGACCGGCAAACAACCAAGCGGCGTGATTGATCCTTCGCAATTGGCCAATCGCTGCCAGGCGCCGGGTGGCCCGATCAATCTGAAAGCAACGGGGTGGAACGGCTGGAGCACCGATTTGGACAACACGCGCTTTCAACCCAAACCCGGATTGAAAGCGGAAGATGTGCCGCGATTGAAAGTGAAATGGGCATTTGCTTACCCGGCCACGATGGCTATCGGCCAGCCAACGATTGTCGGCAACCGGTTGTATGTCACGACGGATTCCGGCCAGGTGATCAACTTGAACGCTCAAACCGGCTGCGCATATTGGGCTGTCAGCGTAGGCGCGCCCGTGCGAACTTCGGTGTCAGTCGGAGCTTTGCCCACAGGAAGTCCGGCTAAATTCGCGGCGTACTTCGGCGACGAACGCGCGAACGTTTACGCAGTGGATGCCGAAACCGGCAAACAATTGTGGAAGATCAAACTCGACGATCATCCAGTAGCGCGCATCACCGGTTCGCCTGTGCTGTACAAAGATCGGTTGTACGTTCCCGTGTCTTCGGTCGAAGAAGCCATTTCGCGCCCGGACAAATACGAATGCTGCAAGTTTCGCGGCAGTATGGTGGCGCTCGATGCGTACAGCGGAAAGCTGCTCTGGAAATCGCATTCCATCCCTGAAGAGCCGAAGCCATACAAGAAAAACTCAGCCGGAACGCAAATGTATGGCCCAGCAGGAGCCGCCATCTGGTCAGCGCCTACGCTGGATGTGAAACGCGGCGTGCTGTACGCCGGGACCGGCAATTCATACACCGACGTGCCGGAAAAAGGTTCGGATTCCATCATCGCCTTTGAACTGGCGACCGGAAAAATTCGCTGGGCATATCAGGTGTTGCCCAATGACAACTACATCATGAACTGCGGCAAACCCGGCCAGGGTAATTGCCCGGAAAAAGCTGGCCCGGATTTCGATTTCGGCAGTTCGCCGATTCTCCGCAAACTGCCGAATGGCAAAGACGTGATTCTGGCGGGCAACAAAGCCGGCATTCTGTATGCGCTCGATCCCGACAATCAGGGCAAAAAGTTGTGGGAAATCAAACTCGGCGCGGGAACGGCGCTGGGCGGCATCGAATGGGGTTTCACTGCCGACGCGACGACTGTTTACGTCCCCGTTGCCGATCCGTTCGGAGCTCCGGACAAACGCAATCCCGGATTGTCAGCGGTGAAAATCGCCACTGGTGAAAAGCTCTGGCAAACGCCTGCTCCGGCGGTTCCCTGTTCGTGGGGCAAAATGCGTTGCTCCAACGCGCAATCGGCGGCGGCCAGCTTGATTCCCGGCGTCGTGTTTTCGGGAACGACTGACGGTCATTTGCGCGCGTATGCCACTGCCGATGGAAAAATCATATGGGATTTCGACACGGCGGCTCAACCATACGATGCCGTCAACGGCAAACAAGCCAAAGGCGGCACGATTGATGCCGGAGGCGCAACCATCGCCAACGGCATTCTGTACATCAATTCCGGTTACGGCAGAATCCTCGGCATGCCTGGCAACGCGCTGCTGGCGTTTTCCGTGGACGGGAAATAATGTTGGGAACGCAGGCGTCTCGCCTGCGACTGATGAAGCTGTCTGCGCTCCCTGCTGCAAAGCATCATGAAAACTTGTTTCGCTCTTTTGCTCGCGTGCTTGTTCTGCGCCGTTCCTTCCACGGCAACGGCGCAGGAAACCGCCGCAACGCATCACCAACGCGGATTCGCTTTTCACGAACACCGTTCGCTGGACGAAGCCAGCAAAGAATATGCGGCGACCTTGGCGCTGGATCCGCCGCGAGAATTAACCGCCGAAGAATGGCAACTTGCGCGGCGTTTTGCTCCGCGTTTGTACACGACGCCGACGGAGTTTTTCCCGCTCAAGGATTTCGCGGTCATACTTCACCCGACCGAACGGTTGATTGCATATCACCTGTTTTGGGAAGACGACATTGATTTCCCGGAAGACAACGATCCTTGCGATCACGAATTGATCTGGGTGCAGTATTCCGCCGACAAGCTGCGGCTGGAAAACGTCTGGTCGTATTTTCACGGACGGATTTTGGCAGGCGAAGAAGCGGCGTTGTCAGACGCGCGGCGAAACGGAATGCGTCCTCGCGTCAATGTGCAGTGGGGCAAACACGGTTCGCTGCTGGTCGGTTGGGAAACGATGACGTTGAAAGCCGACGCGGGCGATGCCGAACGCAAGTATTACCCCACAGGCCAGCCGATCACGCTGCAACAATACAACGAAGGCACATTCCGCAAACTCAGTACCGAAGGCCGTCGCTTAATTGACCATCCGTTGGCCAAAAGGCTGAACTGGCCAACGAAGTTTATCGGTTCGTGGCGCGATTTCGTCAATTTTTCGCGGTTGATTGATCCGCTGACGTTGCTGGCCAAACGTCGTATGGCGTTGGTATCGCGCTGGAACAACGCCACGATTGATCAACACTTTTTGCCGTACAACTTCCGCCCGAAAACCGAATGGCCCGTCGGGCCAGCACTTAACGAACGAAAGTAACCAAAGCTGTGCGGAATTCAGACTTTGCAAAGAAACCACAAAATACACAGAAGTCACAAAAGGAATTTCAAGCGCCGAATGGTTCCAAACTTCTTTTTGCGTTTTTTGCGCTTTTTGTGGTGAGTTTTTTTGCCCCGGAATTACGTACATTTTTCGATCCAACCACCAAGCTACTCGGAGGCTCACTCATGCGCGCTTTGTCCATCTTTTCCACTCGTAAACTCTGGCTGATTGCCGGATTGATTTTGATCGCCGGATTGATCGGAACCGCTTCGCAATCGCAAACCCGATACGAAGCCGAAATTCGTCACACCACCAACGGCATCCCGCACATCACCGCCAAAGACATGGGCAGTCTGGGCTTTGGCGAAGGTTATGCGTTTGCACAAGACCATCTGTGTTC
>JAEUQP010000721.1 GCA_016789645.1 Acidobacteriota bacterium
AGTTCCAATCCGCCCATTTGCGGCATGGAAAGGTCTGTGATGATCAGATCAGCAGGCCATTGCGAAAACGTGCTGAGCGCTTCTTCGCCGTCGCTGGCGGTTTGGACTTCATACCCGCGCGCCGACAACCCGCGCCGCAGCACGCGGGCGATTTGGGGTTCGTCATCCACGATCAAAATGCGTTGCGGGTCACTCATCGTCGTTGGCTCCTTCTGCGGGGTCTTCATCGCCAATCGGGATCAACAACTGAACGCGTGTGCCGCCGCCTTGTGCGCCATCTTCGATCCAGACGCGTCCTCCGTGCGCTTCGACGATGCCGCGCGCGATAGACAACCCCATGCCCAGGCCTTTGGGCTGATGAGTACCATCGGCTGTGACGCGAAAGAATTTATCGAATACTTTTTCGCGCGCTTCCTGTGAGATGCCGCGACCCTGATCCTCCACCGAGAACAAAATCATTTCGTCCTTTGCACGACGAGCCGAGATTTTAATCAGCGAACCGGCGGGCGAATATTTCGCGGCGTTGTCAATCAATGAGTACAACACTTCCGCCAGCAGATTCGCATCCACGCGTACCGAGGGCAGTTCTTGTTCCAGCGAAACCGCAATGGAATGGTTGGCCGTCAGTTCGCTGGCCCGTTCGGTGGCCAACGCCACGATTTCCGCCACCGAACCCCAGCGGCGGCGCAGTTGCAATTCGCCCGCTTCCAGTTTGGCCAATTCGACCATGTTTTCGACAAAACGATTCAACCGGTCGGTCTCTTCGTTGATGACCTCCAGCAATTCGATGCGCCCTTCCTGATCCAGCGTCACCGGATCGTCGGGATTTTCCTCGGCCTGCGCTTCTGCCAGCAAGGTGGTCACGGAGGCTTTGATCGAAGTCAGCGGCGTGCGCAGATCGTGCGTGACGGCATCCAGCAAGGCGGATTTCAATTGCTCACTTTGGCGAAAGACTTCGGCTTGTTTGGCTTGTTCCGAAGCGATTCTGTATTCGTGGTACAGCCGCTCGATTTCTTTTCGCCCGGCTTCGGCTTCTTCGGCGCGGCGTTTGGCGCGGGCTGAAAGTTGGCCGACGGTAACGGCGGTAATCAAAAAGGCCGCCAGCGCCATCCAGTTTTGCGGCGCGGCGATGGTAAAGGTGTAAAGCGGTGGCAGGAAAAAGAAGTTGAAACACAGCACGCCGAAAATGGCGGCAACCAGCGCCGGACGGCTTCCCCATCCGGTCGCGGCAAAGACCACCACCAGCAACAATGCCAGCGCTACCGTCGTCGAACTGAACCGATCGTGAACAGGAGCCAGTGCCGCAGTCACTGTTGCAACGCCAGTGATTGCAAACCAGTATCCGTTGCTGGTGCGGTAAAAAACTTTATTCCAATTGATGCTCATTGCTCGCGCGCTCTTCAGCGTCGAGGGGGTTGTAACGCGAGTCCGAGTCCATTGGCAAGATTCGCGCTTTTCATCGTGGAAAAGCGCGAACCTCCGGATTCAGCTTGCCGGGGGCGGTCAGGATCAAACAGGCGTCGCCGAATTCATGCGTCAGGTAATGGTGCTTTTCCAGATGCAAACTGATTTCTCTCAATTCTTCTTCCGGCAAAAACGCTCTGAGCAATTGGTAATGGCTTTCGGTGACGTCGTGCGTGCCGGTCAACAATCCGTCCACAAATTGCAGCCGATGTTCCGGGCCGATTTTCAGCGCGGTGAATCCGTTCAATCCCAACGAAACGCTTTCCAGCGCGCGAACTACTGATGTGCCAATGGCGATTACACGATTGCCCGCGGCTTTGGTTCTGAGTACGGCAGCCATCGTCGCGGAAGGGATTTCGAATCGTTCCGCCAACGGCAACGCGCGATCAATTTGTTCATCGCCGGTTGCCGACAAACCCGCGCCGTGCGTCAACGTGGCGATTTGAATTCCTGCTTCCCGCAATTTCAGCAGCAGCGGCCAATCCAGCGCATGACCGGCGCTGGGCATTTCCACTGCCCACGGACGCCCTCCGTACACATTTTGCACCGACCACAGATTCAGCTCTTCGGTCATGTACGAATACTGAACCGGTTTGCCGTACCGATAAATGCCGCTCCACAACGCTTCGCCCGAATGATTGAATTCCAGATCAAGCAATCGGTTGGAAAGCGGACTTTCTTTGACAACCACGGCGTTGAATCCTTCGGCAAAGATAATTTCTTCGCCCGCTTTCAATCGCGGCGGCACTGGCCGGTGCTCGGTTGGCGTGCGCCAATCGCCTTCGCCGAAAATCACGGCTTGCCAGGTGCGGTCGCCCAATTGCGACGCCAGCCGAATTTCGACCGGACGATTGTGTTCATCGCGTCCGCGCAACGAAGCCGGCAACGTGGCGGCATCGTTCACCACCAGCAAATCGCCCGCGCGCAAATGCTCCGGCAATCGCGCCATCGCACTGTTTTGCAGTTGGCCGGATTCGGCGACCAACAGCTTGACGGATTGTTTGTTCGCCCTCGGCGTACGTGCAGCTTTCATGCAATCTCCTTTTCCGATTCAGCCCAGTTGGCGGCAATCAACCGCGAACCGTTTTCAATCCGGTTGGCGGATTCGATCATCAACACGATTTTTTCGGCGACCGTTTCGGGCGATTGCAAACTCGACGGATCGGCGTCGGGCATCGCTTCGGCGTGCATGCGAGTCGCCATTTCGCCCGGATCAACGCTGAACACGCGAATGCCTGTTTCTCCCAGTTCTGCTGCAGCCGTTCGCGTCAGATGATCCAGCGCAGCTTTGGAAGCGCCATACGCGCCCCACGTCGGATACGCTTCAACCGCTGCATCCGACGAAATGTTGATGATCAGTCCCGTTTGTCTCAGCATCATCGAACCAGCGACCGCTTTCATCAGCCGAAATGCGCCGATGATGTTGACCTGCAATGCGCGTTCGAAATCTTCGCAATCCGTATCGGTCAACAATCGCAAGGGCACAGGCCCCAACGTGCTGGCATTGTTGATCAACACATCCACCGGCCCGGCCAACGCCGCTGCCTGACCTGCAATCGGATAAATGCTTTCCTTGTCGCCAACGTCGGCAACGATTCCAAAGGCCGTGCCGCCGTTCCATTTGATTTCAGCGACAACTTCCTGCAACTCCGCTTTCTGTCGGGCGACAATCGCCACTTTTGCGCCTTTAGCCGCCAATTGCAGCGCCAGCGCCTTTCCCAACCCGCGACTGCCGCCGGTAATCAACACCGATTTTTCATTCAACTCTGACATCTCAATTTCCTCCTTTTGGTCATGCACGCGCCCCCTGCGTGCGAGTCCTCAGCGAAGCGCAGCCTTCCGAAAGACCCTGTCTCACCACGAAGGCACGTGAAGGCGCGTGCGAATTCAAGATACGCGCGAATGGCTGATATGCCGACGAAATTGACAATATATTGGCGGAATGCTAATTGGCGGTCATGGAAGACAAACTGGCGGGGTACATCGCGCAAAACATCAAACAGTTGCGGCAAAGCCGGAACCTGTCGCAGGAGCAATTGTCGCGGTTGTCGGGCGTGCCGCGCCCCACGTGGTCGAATCTGGAATCGGGCACGGCGAATCCGACGGTGTCTGTGTTGGCCAAAGTCGCCGCCGCGCTGCAAGTTCCTGTTGAAGAGTTGATCAGTCCGCCGAAAGCTCAGGCGAAACTGTATCCGGCGGACACCATTCCCAAACAACGGCGCGGAGGAGTCGTGATTCGCAAACTGTTGCCGGATTATTTGCAGGGCATGGAACTGGACCGGATTGAATTACCGCCAGGCGCGCAAATGATCGGCGTTCCGCACCGTATGGGAACGCGGGAATATTTGGCTTGCGAATCAGGCCAAGTCGAATTGGTCGTATCCGGCGAAAAGTATTCCTTGTCGCCGGGCGATGTCGTGGTTTTTCGCGGCGACCAGAAACATTCGTATGCCAACCGTGACGATGATGTGGCGGTCGCTTACAGCGCGATTGTCCTGGGGCCGGGGCGCATCAGTTAGCCGAATCCGAGCCAGAAAACGCTCAACCGTAGAAACCTCTGAATGAAGATTCCCATGAACCTATTTCATTTTTTTGCCGCCGGAACG
>JAEUQP010000734.1 GCA_016789645.1 Acidobacteriota bacterium
TTGCGAATGAACTGGATCGGCAAACCGCTCGGCAGCAAAGCGGATTTTGAGTTGTTCTGTCTGGCGGTCAGCGCGATCAATGGTTGCGAAGCTTGCGTTCGGTCGCACGAACAGGTCGTGATTGAGGGCGGCTTGAGCGAAGATCAGGTTCACGACGCCGTTCGAGTGGCGGCGGTGATTCAAGCGGCTGCGGTGTCGTTGGAAATTGGCGATTTGGCAGATCAACAGTTGGCGATGGCTGCCAACTAAAAAATTGTGAAAGTGAGATGACATGGCCACGGTTCAAACTCTGATTGAATTTGAACCGTGGCCAGTTTCGTTTGGCGTCATTTCGTTCGGTGGCGAGCTGTCACTTTTTCAACTTCGCCAAAAACTTTTGCCGAGCTTTGGCGACTTTCGGCGCGACGACAGCCATGCAATAAGGCTGGTAAGGATTGTTGGCGAAATAATCCTGATGGTAATCCTCCGCCGGATAAAACACCGGGGCGGCGGTGAGTTCCGTGACAATCGGATTGCTCCAGATGCCTGCGGCGGTCAATTCGGCGATGACCTGTTCGGCGATGGCGCGTTGCTCTTCGGAATGATGGAAGATCGCCGAACGATATTGCGAACCAATGTCCGCCCCTTGCCGATTGAGCGTCGTTGGATCGTGAATCGTGAAAAACACTTCCAGTAATTCCCGGAACGTGATGATCTGCGGATCGAAGGTGATTTGCACGACTTCGGCGTGGCCCGTGTCTTCATAACAAATCTGTTTGTAGGTCGGATTCACGGTGCGTCCGCCCATATATCCGGACACGACTTTTTCGACGCCGCGCAGTTCGACGAAGACGGCTTCCAGACACCAGAAACAGCCGCCTGCTAACGTTGCAAGTTCTTTGTTGAGTTCCATAATCAAATCATAGCACGGCAATTCCGTGCGTCCGCTGACAAACCGAACAACTTGCACAACTCAAATTGATGTTGGATTCTAAGGCTTCACTGATAACAATCACTGACTGAAATTCATGGAGAAGGAATGAAGATCGCTTTCAAGCTCTTACTTTCGATAGGTGTGCTCACCTTTATCAACTCGTCAATTTTGGCTCAATCCTCAAGCGAAATCTTTGGCAAAGTCAGCGACCAGAATGCTGCGTCAGTCGAATCGGCCAAGGTCGTGCTGAAAAGTCCTGCCACACAAACCGAACAAACTGTCACGACGGATTCGACCGGAACTTTCAGATTTGAAAATCTGGCGACTGGGCTGTATCGGCTGACAGTGGAAAAGACAGGTTTTTCGGCAGTCACGCGCAGCTTCACGATGATTTCCGCTGGCGAACGCATCGAAGCCAACATTGAATTGTTGCCCGGCAGCATTACCGAAGTTGTTTCGATCACGGCGACGCGTGGCGAGCGTGAAATCCAGGATGTGACGGTTCGTGCGGAATCCATTACTGCCGAAGCCATCTTGCGGGAAAACGTCACTTCTACGCAGGACGTGCTGACCAAAACTCCGAACATCACACCGGTTGGCAACGGGCCATTTCAAATGCGTCCCAGGTTGCGCGGGTTGGATTCGTCGCGCATTTTGATTTTGGTGGATGGCGAACGGCTCAACACTTCGCGCGTGGCAACAGACCGCGCCGGAGTCGAGATTGGCTTGATTGATCCGACCAGCATTCAGAGTCTGGAAGTCGTCAACGGATCAGGTTCTGTGTTGTACGGAACCGACGCGCTCTCAGGAACGATCAACATTTTGACCGATCAACCGCGAACGACGACCAATGGAATTCGCGTTGGCGGCACGCTGAACACGTTTTACAGCACCAATGAAAACGGACGGCGAGGCAGCGCACGGTTTGACGTTTCCGGACGCCGGTTTGCGTTTCGCGTTGGCGGCGAGTTGGAGCGATTTGAAAACTACCACGCTGGCGAACCGTTCAACGAAACCAGCAATTTTCTTCTTTCCGAAGGCAAGCTGCGACAACAAATCCTGAGCCGCGTGTTTCCCGATCCGTTCAATGCGCCTTTTACTCGAACCAGTTCCGAAGTCCCCAATTCGCAATCGCATGGCAGTTCGGTGAACGCCATCGCGCGGTTGTTCACCAGCGAAAAAGGCGGCATGCGCGTCAATTGGTTGCGGCGTCGCAATGGCAACATTGGCTTCCCGGATTTCACTGCACCGTTCTTTTCGCAAACGTTGAACCTGCCTTATAGCAATCTGGACAAATACGGGTTTCGATACGAACGATACGGGCTGACCGAATGGTTTTCACGCGTGGCGTTCAACGTTTATCACCAACAACAAGATCGAAATTTGCGGAACGATTTTGCGGTGTTCAGTTCGGCTCCGCCGCGACCGGGGGAACCGCCGCTGGATTCGATCATTCGCGTCAAACTGTTGACCGACACGCGGCAAAATGTGAAAAGTTACGGCTGGGATTTTCAGAGCAACTTCAAACTCGGCAGTCGTAACATTTTGACTGCCGGCGCAAGCTGGTTTCTGGATCACAGCCGCGATTCGCGCGTCAACGTCACGGAAACCGGCATCGTAGGGTTTGCGACTCGCCCGCCTGCGCCGCCGCGGTTCATTCCGGCCAGCATTTCCTTTGGCCCGCCGAGCACGACCTTTCCGCAGCGCGTGCCGAAATCGAATTTTCAGAATCTGGCATTTTTCGCGCAGGATGAATATGACGTCAATCGCTGGCTGAGAATCGTCGGCGGAGTTCGTTTGGATCAGTTTGATGTCAGGGCAAAAGCCACGGCGGGGTACAACCCGATTCTGCCGGGAATCGAAAACGCTGTTCCGGCGATTGATCGCGCGAAGTTGCCGACCGCGAACGGAGTCGAAATTAATCGGTCGAATGTTTCCGGCGACATCGGCGTGATTGTTCGCCCGAACGATTTGATGAGTTTCACGGCGCGCGTCGGGCGCAGTTTCCGCCATCCGAATCTGGAAGAGTTGTTTTTCAGCGGCCCCGCCACGCTTGGCAATGCCGTGCCGAATATTCAGGTTGAACCGGAAACTGGCATTAACTTCGACACTGGAGTTCGCATTCGCAAAGCTCGATATGCGGCCTCGTTGACGTATTTCAACAACTATTACCGCAACTTCATTTCGACCGAAATCGTTTCGCAATCGCCGACCATCGGCTTGATTCTGCAGGCTGTCAATTTTTCGCGGCTGCGCATTCAGGGCTTTGAATTCGACAGCGAATATTCGGTCAACGCGCGGCGTTCGATTTTCACGCCGTTCATCAACGTCGGATACCTGCACGGCCAGATCACTGAGGCCGTCAATCCATTCAACAACACCAAGCTGATTGATGTTCCGGCGGACAACATCACCCCGCTGAAGGCCGTCGCCGGATTGCGCTGGAGTTCGCCTGCGGGTCGGTTCTGGGGCGAATACAACGTGCGCGCGCAAGCCAAAGTTGAGCGCGTTTCGCCGTTGTTGAGCGAATCGCCGTTTTTGATCGCGCAGGATTTTTTCAGTCTGGGCGGCTTTGCGGTGCAGAATCTGCGCGGCGGCTACAATTTCCAGCGTGAAAATTCGCGTGTGGCGCTGACCTTCGGCCTGGAAAATTCCGGCAACAAGTTTTACCGCGAACATTTCCAGTTTGCGCCTTCGCGCGGGCGAACTCTGACGATTGGTTTGTTGCTGAAGTACTTCTAAATCTTTGAGTCTTGTTCACC
>JAEUQP010000778.1 GCA_016789645.1 Acidobacteriota bacterium
GAAACGGGGTGCTGTGCCTGCTGAATCAGCAACGAAGCGAGTATCATCTGTTCATTTGTCGGAAGCGTTCTCGCTTCCTGAAGAAGTCTTTCTACTGAACTCATAAGTCGCCTCCTTAGATTGTAACCTTCAATAAAATTCTAACATGGCAACGTTTTGAGCAACGTTTTGATCGGGGCTTTCTACCCCGCCGCTGTCAGTGTGTCTTTCAGGTTCAACTCTCGCGCGGCATCGGACAACAGCACGCGCAGAAAACTGCTCGGTTGGTTGTGGCGGAAGAATTCGGCGGAGACGGCGGGTTGGAAGCATTCGTCTTCCAGGAAGTGCCAGATTTCGTCGTTGCCGTTTTCGCCTCGGCGGACGGTTTCGGAAATCCACAGGCCGAGCATGGTTCCCAACGCGGCGCGGACGCTGATTTCGGCTTCTCCGGCTTTGAAGGTGCGTTCGGTTTGGGCAATCAGGTTGACGGCGTCCGGTTCCAAGCGCATGACCCAGATGCGCAACCAGGCGTAATCGTAATCGGTGATGTTCAAATCGCTCAGCGACCAGGTGATGCCGCCGAAGCCGAGTTTGTCAGCGCGTTCCAGAATGGCGCAGGTCGCGCGAATGATGGTTTTGATGCCGCCGTAAGGCATGAAGGCTCCGAACACGTCTTCGGGTTCGCTGGGGATTTGCACCAGTGGGCCGGTGGAGGCGGGTTTGCTGGCGGGTTCGGGTTCCGCCGGTTCCTGACGGAGCGGTTTCAACGTGGCCACAATCGGTCTGACCCATTGCGGCAAAATCCAGACGCTGGTTTCCAGCGTTTCGCGCAAATCGGTTTCGTTGACGAATCCTTGCAAGTAATCGCAACAGGTTTGCCACAAATGCAGAAAACTGTCGCTGCCATTGACCGGATCGAGCAGCGCGCAAATGTGTTCCGGCACATCCTGGCCTTTCAACCATTGCGGAAATCGTTCCGGCAAATCCGGTTCGGTCAATCCAATCTGCAAGGCGATGCTTTCGCGTTGCGCGGTGAAGGAATCCCAGCCTTCTCCGACGCGCAGCCGCAACCGCGCGGTGGCTTCGCGCATGGAGCTGATCAACGGAGGAGAAAAACTGCCTTCCTTGAACATCATGGCGCGGGTTCGTTCGCTGAACAGCGACGCCAACGTGACGATCCAGTCGCTGTCGTTGACCAACCCTCGACGTTTTTGTTCGGCGGCCAGCAACATGACCAGAACGCCAATCCCTGCGCGGCGCGTTTGCGGATTTCCCCAAAAAGCGGCGGTATGGCCGGGCAACAACCAGCGGCTGGCAGTTTCGTCGTCCAGCACCTGCGCCCATTTCTGCAGCCATTCAAAATCGCTGTCGTCGGTTCTCAGTTCCGCCAGCGACCAGCCGTCAGCGGTCAGGTGATTGGCATTGGCGCGGTTGATGATTTCTCGTTGAGCAGCCCGAATGGTTTCGCCGCTTCCGTCTAAAGGGATGTCTTGAAAAATAGCCATGAGTTGGTGATCTCCCACTTGAACAAATTGGATTGATTCAGCGCATCTCGAACCGGGTCGGTCGTCAGTGATTTGTGATTCGAGCGGGGTACGGAATCAAGGCTGATTGCTGTATCAACCTTGAGAGGCATTCGGAGTTTAATCCGAGTCGGCGGAGGCGAGCAACGGAAATTTGTGTTGCGGAACGGGAAGCGTCAGCGATCTGGGGTTTCCACAAACAAGTCTTGCGATTTTGACGCTCCCCGTCCTGAATAAACAAGCTGATTCTCAAAAGAGCTTCGTCACAACCAGCGCCGTTGCCAGATAACCGACGGCTTCCAGCAAAGCCGCGCCGATGTTTCGATCTTCGGCAATTTCATGATCGAGGCGGCCATTGCGAAAACTGAATCCGGCTCCAAGCAACAACATTTGGACGATGATTTGCCGGACGGGATACAGCACCAGCACCACCAGCAACATCAGGCCGAAGCTGCGAAAGCTGGCTGCATAGCCCGTGAAATTACCCGACACGGCATAGCCCACCATCATGCCGATGGAGATGATCAATCCGGCACATCCCAATCCGGCGGCCAGATTGCCGTCCAGAATCAGTTGCGAATCGTTGTACGCCGTCAGCATGCGGAACAG
>JAEUQP010000790.1 GCA_016789645.1 Acidobacteriota bacterium
TGCCGTGCTAGCATTCGGCGTGGAGGAATTAAGTTATGCCTGAAACAATCAAACTCGAAATGACTGAAAAAGAAGCAGTTGAACTGACAGAGTTGATGGATGTGTATCTCGATAAGATCAAAAACATTCGGGAAGAAATGGCAAAGGATCAACTCGAAATTGATCGGTATGCTGCGGCAACCCAGTCTATTATTGATCGTATGAAACAAAAGGCGGTTTGAATGTGGAAACGAATTCTCGAATTGCTCTGGCAGGCGCTGCACATTGCAGAAGATACGCAACGCAATCGCCAGGACATCAAGGCGTTGGAAAAGAGGGTGTTTGATTTGGCTGCGGAGAATGAACGGCAGCTTCTTGAATTGCGACTTGCTGGCGAGCGTCACAATCAGGAATTGAATCGTCAACGCGAACTGGCAGAGGCTGAGCGAAGATTGTTGAAACTGGAAATCGAAAATTACCTCTTGCGCCAAGAACGTGGCCTGCCGCCTGCTGAGCAGAAACAACTTCCCAAACCATCAATCACCGAATCAAGTTCGGAAAAAACAGAAGGGTAAAAGCTGCTTTTCCTTTGCGAGCCTGACTATGAATCCACTCAATGAACTTCAATTGAACCTAACTCGTCGCTCGTTTTTCTCTCGGTTTGGCTTGGGCGTGGGAACTGCGGCGCTGGCTTCGCTGCTGGGCGAAAGCGGCTTTGCTCAAACCGGCGAACAGAAAACCGGTTTGCCCGGCGTGCCGCACTTTGCGCCGAAAGCCAAGCGCGTGATTTTTCTGTTTCAAGCGGGCGGCCCTTCGCAATTGGAATTGTTCGACGCCAAACCCAATCTGGAAAAGTTTCGCGCGCAGAATCTGCCGGATTCGATTCGTATGGGGCAGCGGCTGACGGGAATGACCGCGCATCAATCCAGCTTTCCGACCGCGCCTTCGCTGTACAAATTTGCGCAACATGGAAAGTCCGGTGCCTGGTTAAGCGAACTGTTGCCGCACACGGCCAAAGTCGTTGATGACATCAGCTTCATCAAATCCATGCACACCGAACAGATCAATCACGATCCGGCGCAGACCTTTGCGCTGACGGGCTTTCAGCTTGCAGGACGGCCCAGTCTGGGTTCGTGGTTGGCGTATGGGTTGGGCAGCGAAAACAAGGATTTGCCCGCGTTCGTTGCGCTGGTTTCCGTAGGCAGAACCGGCGGCGATCAACCTTTGTATGATCGGTTGTGGGGCAGCGGATTTTTGCCGTCGCAATTTCAAGGTGTGAAATTCCACAACGGCGCTGACCCGGTGTTGTATTTGTCCGACCCGCCAGGCATCAGCCGCGAAGTTCGCCGCAAGTTTTTGGACGATCTGGCCGAACTGAATCAGCTCAATGCCAAAGAATATGGCGATCCCGAAATCCAGGCGCGCATTGCGCAGTACGAAATGGCGTATCGCATGCAGGCTTCGGTGCCGGAACTGACCGACCTGTCGAAAGAATCCGACAAGGTGATTGAAAGTTACGGCCCTGACGCGCGCAAACCCGGAACGTTTGCTTACAACTGCGTGCTGGCTCGCCGACTGAGCGAACGTGGCGTGCGGTTTATTCAACTGTTCCATCGCGGTTGGGATCAGCATGGATCTTTGCCGCGCAACATCAAAAAACAAGCGGAAGACACTGATCAGCCTTCGGCGGCGTTGATTCAGGATTTGAAAGCGCGCGGCATGCTGGACGACACGCTGGTCATCTGGGGCGGCGAATTTGGTCGCACGGTGTATTCGCAAGGCCGATTGGCGGTGGATGATTACGGGCGCGATCATCATCCGCGCTGCTTCACCATCTGGATGGCGGGCGGAGGCATCAAACCCGGCGTGACCTTCGGCGAAACGGATGATTTCAGTTACAACATCGTGCGCGATCCTGTTCACGTTCACGATTTGAACGCGACGATTTTGCATTGTCTGGGCATTGACCACACACGGCTGACGTTCAAGTTTCAAGGGCGTTATTACCGGCTGACCGATGTTCACGGCAATGTCGTCAAACAGATTCTGGCTTAGTGGGTTCGTCGTTCCGCCTTCAGACGGCTGAAGTCGAAACAGCCTGAAGGCGGAACGACAAACGTGATTTCCCGCAAAGAGAACTCCATGAAAATCCAATTTCTTCGCCGCGCATTCTTTGTTGGAATGCTGTTGTTGGCTGTTGTTTCCATCGAACGTAATTCAAAGGCGTTGGCTGGCAAACCGGCTGCCACGCCGCCCAATATCGTCTGGATCATTGGTGAAGACCTTGGGCCGGAACTCGGCGCTTATGGCGACAAACTGGCTCACACGCCGAACATTGATCGGCTGGCGCGCGAAGGCGCTCGGTTCACGCGCGCCTTCACGCACGCGCCGGTGTGCGCTCCCAGCCGTTCGGGGATGATTACCGGCCAGTATCCAACGACGATTGGAACGCACCACATGCGCTCAACGTTGTTGAAACCGCCTCCGCTGTTTACCGATTCCTTGAAACAAGCCGGGTATCAAATCTGCTGGCCGACCAAAGCCGGATTCGGCAAGACGGATTTCAACTTTGAACCGCCAGCAGGATGGGTAGATGTCACTTCCGATTGGACGAAGGATGTTCCGAAGCGACCGTTCTTTGGTTACTTCAACATCACGACTTCGCACGAAAGCCAGGTGCGCGCCGTGCCGGAACAACACGCGAAAAACACCGTCCGGCTGAAACCGTCTGACCGCCAAGACCCTGCGAAGATGGTTTTGCCGCCGTATTATCCCGACGATCCGGCGGTGCGAAACGATTTTCGGCAGTATTACGAAATTGCCACAGCAGTGGATTACAAAGTCGGCGACGTGCTGGAAGCTTTGGACAAAGCGGGTGTGGCCGACAATACGATCGTGTTTTTCTTCGGCGACCACGGGCGAGGCATGCCGCGCAGCAAACGCTGGGTGTACAACCAGGGTATTCACGTGCCGTTGATTATTCGCTGGCCGGGCAAAATCAAACCGGGCAGCGTGCGCGAAGATTTGGTTTGTTTTCTGGATTTCGCGCCGACGGTGATTTCGCTGGCGGGCGGCGAAGTTCCCAAAGCGATGCAGGGACGAATCATTGTTGGCGACAAGACCGCGCCAGAACCGAAATATGTGTTTGCCGCGCGCGACCGCATGGACGAAACCTTTGACCGCATTCGCAGCGTGCGCGGTCGGCGGTTTCATTACATACGCAACTTTTATCCTGATCTGCCTTACGCGCAGGTGGTGTTGTACAACGAAGAAAATCCCATCATGCAAACCTGGCGGCGTTGGTTTGCCGAAGGAAAGTTGAACGCTGTTCAAAAACAGTTTTTCGCGCCGACCAAACCTGTTGAAGAGTTGTATGACACGCAAAGCGATCCGCACGAAATCAACAATCTGGCCGCGTTGCCGAACTACAAAAAGACGCTGGAAGAACTGCGCGCTGCGCTGGATCGCTGGATCAAAGACACCGGCGATTTGGGAGCCGTGCCGGAAGTGGAACTGGTCAAACGCGGCTTGGTCGCCGACCGAATCAAAGAATACGAAGACCGCAAGAAAAATGGCTTGCAGCCTAACGAACGTCGCCAACCTCTCAAACAGCCTTAACCGTGATTCACTTTCAACGGAAAAACCTCGGCGAGTTGGGCTGAGGTTTTAATCTTTGGTAAATGCCACACTTGGCTCAAAAAAAGATTGCCCTCGCAATGTAGGCTAGGTTACTCTCCGCGCCGGTTGAGGTAACTCTCATTGACGATTTAACAAGATTATTGAGCTAGCAGCTTTCCTCACTCGACCACGGTGCCTGCCCTAAAACTTCCTTTGAAGCTGTACCCCGACTCATAATTTCCAGTTAAATTTCTTTTTGAACCCACAAATTAAGGAGCGTTCCGCATGAAAAAACGTTCGTCCGTTTCGTCGCAGGCAGTCGGCAATGAGCCTGTTGACGCACAAGCCACTCACACAGAAACAACAAACACCTCGAAACCTGTTTCAAGCCGTCGCAAATTTTTGGGGCGTGTCGGAGCCGCAACCATTGCGGCAGGTGTCGCCAGCCAGACCGCTTTCGCCCAGTTTCCTGCGCCGGGTGGCTCAAAGCCATCAATCTGTAACGACCCGGTCTTTCCATTTGGCGTCGAGCCTGCGGATAAAGCCGCCAATCGGTACATGAAAGCGTATAAGTGCCGCCTGGAAGCCGCCAAGCTGGCGCAGAACAGACCGTTGGTTTATCACGTCACCAATGGCGACGATGACCGTTATCCCAACAAGATTGCCAGTTACACCAAAGCGCTGCCGCATAACCAATTGGGAGAGGTTGATCCGGCGGCGTATGCATCCCTGGTGAAAGCGCGAACCACACAAAATCCGGATGATTTTGAACTGATTCAACTTGGCTTGGGTCGTAAATTGACCAGCCCGCAGGCCGGGTTGGCGATGGATTTGGAAGGGCCGGATTCGCATCACGTGACGATGCCGCCGCCGCCGCGGTTTGCCAGCGCGGAAGAAGCAGGCGAAATGGTCGAGCTTTACTGGATGTCACTGTTGCGCGATGTCAATTTTGACCAATGGGATTCCCATCCGCTGGTTGCTCAGGCAGCGGATGAAATTTCCAGGCTCACGGATTTTCGTGGGCCGCGCCAAAACGGCAAAGTCACGCCGCAAACTCTTTTCCGTTCCAACACGCCCGATGATTTGAATGGCCCGTGGGTGTCGCAGTTTTTGCTCAAGGATTTTTATTTCGGCGCGAACCTGTTTTCGCAACGGATGAAAACTTCTGCCGCTGGCGTGGATCACATGATTACGTACAGCGACTGGCTGGACGTGCAAAACGGAGCTTCGCCGACCAATAACGTTTACGACTCGACGCCACGTTATATCCGCAATCTGCGGGACATTGCCGAATGGGTTCACGTGGATGCACTTTATCAAGCGTATTTGCAGGCTTGTTTGATTATGTTGGGGCAGGGAACGAAACTCGATCCGGGATTGCCGTTGTATGACGCTAAAGTCCAGGCCGGATTCGCTCAGTGCGGCGGCCCGCATATTTTGAGTTACGTGACGGAAGTGGCGACGCGCGCGTTGAAGGCTGTCTGGTATCAGAAATGGTTTGTGCATCACCGACTGCGTCCGGAAGAATTCGGCGGTCGCGTTCACAACCACATGACCAGAGCCGCGAATTACCCGATTCATTCGGATGTGCTGAATTCCAAAGCCGTTCAGTTGACCTTCAGCAAGAACGGGACGTACTTGCTGCCGCAAGCCTTCCCGGAAGGAAGCCCGACGCATTCGTCGTATGGTTCCGGCCACGCGACGGTGGCGGGTGCTTGTGTGACAATTCTGAAAGCCTTCTTTGATGAAACAGACATTGTCAAAGACCCGGTCGTTCCGAATGCGGATGGCACGGCGCTGGTTCCGTATGTTGGGCCGCCGCTGACGGTTCTGGGTGAGTTGAACAAAGTCGCTCGCAACGTGGCTGTCGGGCGCAATGGTGCGGGAGTTCACTGGAGAACGGATGCGTTGGGCGGCATGAAGCTCGGCGAAGATGTCGCCATCGGCATCATGCAGGAGCACAAACTGACCTATAACGACAAGGTTGAGATGACGTTGACTAAATTTGACGGTACGAAAATCACTATCTGAGTCAGAGTTCAACTGCTGTTTAGCAGTGCGCTGATGTTCAAATGCCGCTTGTTGATTGCAAAATCAGCAAGCGGCATTTTTGTGTTTGTTACTGAAGCCCGGCCATTCCCAGCGCCAGCAACAGCGCCCGTTTATAGCCGAGTTCGCGTCCCGTCGGGTCAAACCATTCGCTCAACCGGTGAGAATCGTTCGACCTGCCGCCTGC
>JAEUQP010000801.1 GCA_016789645.1 Acidobacteriota bacterium
CTGCTCTGAATTTCATATTCCCTCCCGTTGATCTCACTGAGAAAATCTCAGTCGTTGTTGAATTCGCTTTGAGTGGGTTGGACGACCATCCAAAGCAATTGAGCCAAATTGCGGAGGGCTTCAGCGCAAGCAGTGTTCCAATCAGGCAAAGACCGCGTAAAAGTGCCTGATTTCATTGGCTGAAATGCGAATGGTGAAAAAATGGACTCGCGCGCTCTTCAAAAATTCGGATTTGGCGTGAAATCTCGGATCAGGTTGAAGTCGGCGTTTTGGATGCTGGTCAAAATGATTTGCGAATGACAAACGACAAATCAGCCATTGCGATTCGCGCCTCAAGATTTCCCACATCGAATCGCAACGGCTGACTTCACAATCGGCAAGCAGAACCAAGAAACAAGAATTCCCAAAGTAGAAAATTTCGATTTGAACGAAACTTGTCGAAAAAGTTTTTTCTGTGCGCAATCAACCGTTTAAGCTGACTTTCAACAAAACGCCCTGGGGCGCGTCACCGAAGTCAAAACTCCCGACGGCGCGAAAGTCACGACCGTCTACAGCGGAACCAAAGTCACGGCCAGCAATCCAGCTAACAAAACCTCCAGAAAAGCCAAACCGCCGAACAAGCTTGGTGAGCTTCTTCGGCGGTCTGGGAAATAGAACAACTCAGTTTTAGTTCGAGGCTTTTTTCGCGTCGGCGTCGTCAATCACGACTTCGACGCGGCGGTTTTGCTGACGACCGGCGGCGGTGTCGTTGGTAGCAATCGGTTTGGTTTTGCCGAATCCGCGCGTCGCTTTGATTCGTTCCGCCTTCACGCCCGCTTCGGTCAGGTAGTTGCTGACGGCTTCGGCGCGGTTTTGCGAAAGCTTGTTGTTCAATTCGTCAGAGCCGACCGAATCGGTGTGGCCTTCGATTTCCAGCGTCAATGCGCCGGGATACCCCAGCAGAATTCCGGCCAGCTTGCTCAGCTTTTCGCGCGCAGCAGGCTTCAACGTCGCTTTGCCGGTGTCGAACAGCACATCGCCCAGGTTGACGATGTATCCGCGCGTTTCGCGTTTGGTGTCCAGAATTTCAGACAGCGAAACATACAGTTTTTGATACGCGGCATCGCGTTCGCGCTTGGCTTCTTCGGCTGCTTTATTCGCGCGTTCAGTTTCAGCGCGAGCGGCAGCTTTTTCCGCTTCGGCACGGCGAGCGGCTTCTTCGGCGGCGGCTTTTTCAGCCGAAGCACGGCGTACTGATTCTTCGGCGGCGCGGCGTTCGTTTTCGGCTCTCAACCGGGCGGCGTCAGCTTCGCGCGAGGCGGCTTCACGGCGATTGCGTTCTTCGTTGGCTGCGCGTTCAGCACGCTCGGCTTCCAGCTTGGCGCGTTCGGCTTCGGCGCGAGCCTTTTCCGCTTCCAGTCGAATGCGATTCGCTTCGGCCTGAGCGCGCTCGGCTTCGGCTTTGGCTTCGGCCAGACGGCGCAAACGTTCCTGGCGCTCGTTTTCGATGCGAGCCTGCTCTTCGCGCTCCGTTGCCAGATCGCGTGCGACTTGCGCCAAACGCATCACATCACGCGCCATGCCGCTGAACTTGGTTTCTTCTTTCAGATTGCGCGGCCAGACCTGTTCCAACGTGTTCAACTTGGCTTCGGCCTGTTTCCATTCCGTTCCGGCGTATTCTTTCGCGCCGGCTTTGCGCGCAACGTCCATCGAACGCCGAGCACCCAAAATCAAACGCGGCGTGGTGTAATCAGCTTTCAGCGAATCGTTGTCGTTGGTTTCGTACAAATTGCCCTTGTCGGCTTTGTATTCGGCCTGGACGGTTTGCACTCCGGCAGTGGCGTTTTTCGGCAACGAAGTTTCGGCGACCACTTTCGGCGAAGGATATTTGACCGCGCTATGTGGTTCGGCGGTGATAATCAGCCCGAAAGTTTGCGCCGTGCTCATCGCTTGCAATTCGGCGGCGTATCCGCTGGACATTTCGGTCAGATTGTCGGCCTGGCCTTCCGGCGTGACTGCCCACACCACATACGTCGTGTAAAACACCCCGTAAGTTTGCGGGTTGTCCAGGTTCTGCACCTTGATGCGAATACGCGCTTCGTTCTTTTTGTATTCCACATCGGCCTTGCCCAACACGCGCGGAGCCAGCGAAGTTCCGTTCACGTTGACTGTCGTCTTTTTGTTTTCAACGTACCGCACGGCCAGCGTTGTGCGTTTGGCAAAGACGTCATCCGCCGTTTGCGCCAGCGCAGCGCCAGCAATCACCACCAACAGCATCAATGAAAAAACAATCTTCTTCATAACCTTTCCTCCTGTTTGGGTTTTAGTTCATGGTTCACAGTTCGCAGTTCACAGTTTTCAGTGCTCAGATCGGAGTTTTCGGCTGACCACACTTGCCTGTTTGCGAACTATAAAAGGATTTCTTTTGCGC
>JAEUQP010000819.1 GCA_016789645.1 Acidobacteriota bacterium
GGCGAAGACAACGGCGCCAATCCGGTGGAATATGTGATGGCGGCGCTGGCCGGTTGTTTGACAACCAGTCTGGTGTATCACGCCGCCGCGCAAGGCATCACCATCGAATCCGTCGAATCCAGTTACGAAGGCGAACTCGACCTGCACGGATTTCTCGGTTTATCGGACAAGGTCAGAAACGGATACGAAAGCCTGAACGTCACGTTCAGGATCAAAGCCGATGCGCCCGAAGAAAAGTTGCGCGAATTGGTCGAATTGGCGCAACGGCGTTCGCCGGTGTTCGACATCGTTTCCAATCCCGTGCCGGTGACTGTCCAACTGGCAACCGAAACGCAAACCTCGCGCAAAGCTGCGGCGTAACGCCGCCGGGGAAGCCGTTTGATTTTTGTGCGGATGTATCGCCAGCGTCAGGCCAGCGATGCATCCGCATTTTTGTTTTCTGAAGCCAAGCGAGGCTAACCAGCGGAAGATTCGCCGCTGAGAATTTCCAGCGCCTGTTCCACCTGTTCCGGAGTTCCCAGCAAAACCAGGATGTCATTCGCGCGAATGGTGAATTCAGGGCCGAGATTGATCTGGGTATTGTTGTCGCACACCGCCGCAATCACCGTCACGCCTGCGCGATGGCGAAGATCGAGATCCGCCAGCGTTTTGCCAACTGCGGGCCAATGTTCGTCAATGAACACCGCTTCGGACGAAACGGCTCCGAAGGCTTCTGCGACGACGCTGAATTCCGCTAACGGCAGCGACGATGATCGCAGCACCTTGTATCCTTCGCGCCGAATTTCCTGCTCTTCGCGTTCGATCAGATTTCGCCCTATGCCGTATTCGCGCAAAACCCGCGAAAAGATTTCAATGCTGGTTTCAAACTCTTCGGGAATGACCTGATTGGCTCCGAGCGAATACAGGTCGTCGAGTTCCGACATATACCGCGTGCGAACGATGATGTTCAGATCGGGATTCATTTCGCGCGCCTGCGCAACAATGCGGCGTGTGGCCAGCAAATCGGAAATCGCAATGACCAGAATTCTGGCGGAAGCCAATCCGGCGTGCAGCAGAATTTCACGCCGCGTGGCATCGCCATAATGAATCGGCGCGCCGTCGGTTTTGCCTTTGCGGACATTCTCGGCATTCAGTTCCAACACCGTATGCGGAATCGAAGTCCGGCTCAACACCTTCGCCAGATTGCGTCCGTTCATTCCGTACCCGACGATGACGACATGGCCTTTTTGCGCGCCGGTTGAATGCAGGGACTCATCCGGGAAGTCTTCTTTGAATGTTGGCGAAACCAGCGTCTGCAAGGCATATCCGGCGCGCGGCGCAGCTTTGATCAAAAACGGCGTCAGAATCATGGAAAGAATCGAAGCCGCCAGAAATTGCTGGTAATCGCCATCTGAGATCAGCCCCTGTCCTGCGCCGACTTTGGCCAGAATGAAGGAAAATTCGCCGACCTGAGCCAACCCCAATCCGATCATCGTCGCCACACGCAGCGAATTGCCGAGCAGAAGCGCGACCGCAAGTACGATCAAGGCTTTGCCCACAACCAACGCCGCCAATAACAACAGCACTGTCGTCAATCCTGAAATCAGGGCATTGAGCGACAACAACATTCCAATCGAAATGAAAAACAGGCTGTTGAACACGTCCCGAAACGGCAGCACGTCAGACACAATCTGGTGACTGTATTCGGATTCCGACAGCACCAAACCAGCGATAAACGCTCCAAGCGCCAGCGATAACCCGAACTGCGCGGTGACGGCAGCCGTTCCCAAACTGACCAGCACGACGAAGACAATGAAAATTTCCGGGCTGCGCAGTTTGACGATTCGTTCCAGCAAAAACGGCACGACGAACCGTGCGGTCAAAATGATGGCCACGATGGCCAGTAACGCTTTGCCCAGAGTCAACGCAATTTGCAAAGGATCAGAACCTTCCTTGCCGCTCAGCACAGGCGTCAACAACATCATCGGCACGATGCACAAATCCTGAAACAACAGAACGCCGACACCGGCTTTGCCGTGAGGGGTTTCGACTTCGGCGCGATCCATATAACTTTTCAGCACAATCGCCGTGCTGGACAACGCAAACAAAAATCCGAAAAAAACTGATTGGCTGAACGAACGTCCGAACGCATACGCCAAACCAAAGACCAGCAACACCGTCAGCGCAACCTGCAACCCTCCGCCTACCAAAACCAGCCGTTTCATTTCCACCATTCGCTGCAACGAAAATTCCAGCCCAATGGTGAACAGCAATAACACCACCCCGATTTCGGCCAGAATTTCTACATCGTGAGTGTCACGAATCAACGCGGCTCCGGACGGACCGATGACGATGCCGGTCAACATAAAACCGACAATCACCGGCAATCGCATCCGATGGCACAAAAATGCAATCGGTAACGCCGCCAGCAACAAAATCAGCAGATCGGTTAGTAACGGAATGTTATGAGGCATTGGTTAACTCTCCTTTTCCTTGAATCGGTGATGGCAGTGTTTGCACGTGTGAAATTGTCCAGGCTTTTTGGCGGGGTACGTTCCTTTTTTGCCGCAATGTGGACAGACTCGTACGGCCTTTTTCGCCATGAGGTAAGCGGTTTGAATCCAGTGCGGGTTCATAAAATCCTCCGGCTCCGGTTTTCAAGAAAACCCTGAGTTTGTTGGTTCATGGGATGTGTCAGGCTCACGGCAATTCCTGTCGTGAAACCTGGCAACAAGTGCATTGACGGTTGTTTCTATTCTGTTCGGTGGGACAGTTTGAATCGTTTGAGGAAAAAGACAACGACGATCAGCAAGAACGTAACGACTGCGCAACTCACGGCAAACCAATCGCCCCGTTGGGAATACACGGTTTGAGCGCGGCGCAATTGCGCGCGCCAGATTTGCGTTCCGGTTTGAAACGACGGCAAAGGATCAACGACCTGTCCGTTGGCCTTGATCAACCCGCTGATGCCGGAATTGGTGACGCGCACCAGATCGCGGTCGTTTTCAATCGCCCGCAACCGCGCGTGAGCCAGATGCTGGCGCGGCCCTGAAGTTGTGCCAAACCAGGCGTCGTTGGAAACATTGACCAGCAACGTTGCTCCGTTTTTGACAAAGCCGCGCACCAGATCAGGATACGCGGCTTCGTAACAAATGAATGCTCCGACGCGCGCGAAGTTGGTCGTGCGTTCAATCGCAGCGGTCGGAACCGAATCATCGCCGCTGATAATGCCTTCGCGTTCCGTCGCCAGTCGCAACGTGTTGACCACGGCTTCGGTTCCGGGCGTGAATCCGCCCACGCCGGACGTGGCAAAGCTTTCGACCACACGCCCCAGCACCGATTTGAACGGCACGTATTCGCCAAACGGAACCAGCCGAATCTTGTCGTATCGTTTCATCGGCTTCACGGCGGATGGTTTGTCCGGGCTGATGACGTGAACACTATTGTGATACCGCCAATCGTCGCGCGTGACGGTGTTGACGATGAAATGGCTGCCAGTTTCCCGGGCCAATTGATCCAGCCGTTCGCGCACTGTCGAATCGTTTTCGTAAAACAGCGCCAGCGGAGATTCCGCCCAAACGACAATGTCCGCGGTTTTGTCCGGCGCGCGTTCGATGGCTTCTTTGGTCAGGCGAATATTGGCGTCCAGATCGCGGGTGGAAGCGTCAGGCGATTGGTCGGCATCAGGCGGCAAATTCGGTTGCACACCGACCACCGAAATCGAAGCGAAGCTTTGCGTCACGGGTTGCTGATTGAACACCGGCAAGGCCATCGTAATTCCCGCCATCACGGTCAAAGTCGCCGCCGCGCGAGCAACGCCCGGTTCTTTGAATTTCAACAACAGAACCAACACCGCGCTGACCGAAACGAGTTCGGCGCTGAGCAGATACACGCCTCCGTATTGCGCCAGCCGGGCGATCAGAAAGTGATTGACCTGAGAAACGCCCAGCGCATTCCAGGTGACTCCGGTGAGAAACGGGCGCACCCATTCCGTCGCCACCCAGACGACCGGCGCAAACGCCACGGCAAACCATCCCCAACGTTTTACCAGCCAGGCCATGACCACAGCGAACAACGCCGGAAACAACGCCAACACGGAAGCAAAGAAAAATGCCACCGCATACGCAATGACCGTCGCCACGCCGCCGAAATACACCATCGAATGCGCGATCCAGTTTTCGGCAAAAAAAGTAAACAGCACTCCGGTCAGCCAGCCGAGCGCAGCGGCTCGACGCAAGGAAACGCCTTGAGCCAGCACCGATAACAGCGGCGCCAACGCGACCCACGCCAGATAATCCAACTCGAAATTGGGAAACGAAAGCAGCAACAACACCGCTGACAACACAGCCATTGCCGAATGTCGCAGCAGATTGTCTGACATAAAAGAAACTTTGAGTGGGCGTGGCATGGTCGGTTTACTTTTCTTTGTTGGCCGGCTGATTGTTGTTGAGCGGGACAGTTGAATCGGGCGGGCAATCGGCTCCGGGCGCGCAGTATTGCGCGATCTTGATCGCGCCATACCCGGAATTGCGCAATTCGGCGCTCAACTGATCGGCGGCTTCGCGTTTGGTCAACGGCCCGACTTTCACCAAAAAGCCTTGCGCGCCCGGCGCAGGTTCAATCATCGCTTTGACTTTGCGCTGTTCCAGCAATGCGTTGGATAACTGCTCCGCTGCCGAATAGGTTGAAAACCCATACACGCGCACGGTGAAGCCTGTGCCGTCTTTCGACATTTCCAATGCCCCGGCGGGCGACGAGATGTACGTCACTAAAATCCCTGAAGCGAAATACAGCGCGCACAACAGCGCCAGCGAAAAGAACACTGCCAGCACCAGTTTGTCTCTGGAATTAAGCAACCGTAAAGCATTGAGCATGACTTCGTTGATTCCCTTGAAGGTT
>JAEUQP010000825.1 GCA_016789645.1 Acidobacteriota bacterium
CTGTTGTGGCTAACCACATTGGCCCCTTAGCTCAATGGTTAGAGCAGCGGACTCAAATTTTGAGATGTCTAAATGCTAAAGTCAGGATTATGGATTTCAGCATGACAATTGAGGCAAAGAAGTAAGCACTTTTGGGCTTCAGCTTTGAGCTTGTCCAGGGCAGTGTTTGAGCATCTTCTCAGGTCAATTTGAAAGGATTTTGATGCTGGCTCTAAGTGATGGAAGGCGAGCGCAGCCTGGTTACGGTTGTAGCCGCATCTTTCACAACGACCACCTTTATGTTGAATGAGGAGCTGTCTTCTTTGTCGCCCACGTTCTTGCTGAGATAAATAATTCTGATGCTTGTTGTTTGTAAAAGCATTCTTGCACTTTTCTGAGCAGAATTTTGTTTGTCTGCCAGTAAGTTTAGTATTGCAGGTCAAACAATGACTTTTCATATGACTCTCAAAAATGGGTTGCAGGCGAGTCACATCACGAGATCAATCTTGTTTTCAGGCTCGCTTGTAGAATCTGTCAAATTCGGGGAAGCCTAAGTTGCGAAAGCGATACGGTAATCCCGAGCCAAGCCTCACTGAAATGGCGAGGAAGGTGTAGAGACTAAACGGCAGACACGTAACGTGAAGAGATAGTCCAGACCACAAACTTCGATGGAAACATCGAAGCGCGGCGAAAGCCGTAGCGGCAAGCATAATCCGTTGGTTGTAGGTTCGAATCCTACAGGGGCCACCACTTCTTTCAGGTGAATTCACACAGATAACGCAGCAATCACGTCACGCATTTGTTCCGGCATCGGAGCTTCGATGTTCAGTTCTCCGCGCCCCGCCGGATGCCGAAAGATCAACCGCGAAGCGTGTAACAGATGATTTTTGATTCGATGCTGCGCCACCAGTGGATCAGGCGAGGGCAAGGTTGCCAAGATTGCTGAACGATAAATCGGATCGCCGACAATCGGATGGCCGATCAAATTGCAGTGAATGCGAAGTTGGTGCGTGCGGCCAGTTTGCGGTTCCAGTTCCAGCAAGGTGTGCGCGACAAATCGGCGCAACACCTTGTAAATCGTTTTCGCGGGTTTGCCACCTTCGGCTTCGCTCATCACCTGCCAACGTGGCCAAACGTCCTTTCCTTCCTTCGAGCCAATCGGCGCGTCAATTTCGCCGCTGTCGCGTTCAACGCGTCCGCTGACCAATGCCAGATAAAACTTTTTGACCCAACGTTCCCGGAAATGTTTGGACAACGTGCGATGCGCGCGTTCATTTTTCGCCAGCACGATTACGCCCGACGTGTTGCGATCCAGCCGATGAATCAAGCCCGGACGAATCGCTTCGCCGGTGGTTTGCCAAAAGTGATACGCCAGCCCATTCAACAACGTCCCGGACTTTTCGCTGTGCGAAGGATGAACCAGCAAGCCCACAGGTTTGTTGACAACAATCAACGCGTCGTCCTCGTAAAGAATATCCAGCGGAATGGCTTCGGGAGTGGCGGAGGATTTTTCGGCGGCAAAGGTTTTGACGCTGACGCGATCGCCTTCGTTCAGGCGAATGCCTTTCAGCGAAGTTTGACCGTTCACCAGCACATCGCCCTCGGCAATCAACCGGCGAATGCGCGTCAAACTGATTTTGGGAAGCGCTCGCGCGACAAACTCATCCAGACGAGGTTTGCCAGTTCCGGCAGTGAATTCAAAGCGTAGCGTTTCAGGATCGAGATCAGGCATTACCGCGTGCCTCGTCGGTTCGGCGAATCAGCATGACGATCAAGACAATCGCCGCAATCATCGCAAACCCTGTCAAGCCGACAGAATATTGGTGCAGCCGATCGAACCCGGATCGAATCGGATCGCTCATCGGCAAGGCGTACAATCCTTCCCCAGCTTGGAGGCGTAAATCGTGCATCCAGCCGGAAACCACGCGCGACATGGCCATCATTGCCGTCATCAACGCCACGACAATCAATTCAAACCGAAACGCTTTGGTCTTGCGCCCGCGAGCCGAAAGCAACATCACAAGCAAAATTCCGCCAAGCACCATGCCGATGATTTCGGTTATGCCAAGCGTGCGCGAAACCACCTGGCCAGCCAGATGCTGAGTCGGCAAAACCTGGAACGCGGCAGGCGCGACAACAAAACTGAAAAACACCATCACGCCCAGCCAAACGGAAAGCAATGCGATGCGAGTTTTGAGGTTCATAGATGTTCGCTTTGTAAGGTGACGCGCGGATACGGCACGGTTGGATTTGCCAGAAAACGTTCCAGCGACTGCCGAAACTCTATCGTGTCGAGTTGCATCACGACGTTTGGCATCGCCGCCAGTTTGCCAATTGCCCGGCGACCG
The DNA here is from genome assembly GCA_016789645.1 of Acidobacteriota bacterium. Taxonomy (GTDB): domain Bacteria; phylum Acidobacteriota; class Blastocatellia; order RBC074; family RBC074; genus RBC074. The sequence goes on from JAEUQP010000825.1 coordinate 2,328, forward strand.
ACGCTGGTTGCGCCTTTCCAGTTGCCGCGCTGAACGTGAAGCAGTGCCGCCGCAACCTGAATCATCGCGTGTAAAAATTGGCGTTCGACACCTTCCGACTTTAGCCAGATGATTTCCCAGACTTCGTGGCATTCAAAGAATTTTTCTTCATTGAACAGCGTTATGCCACGCAAAAATTCTTCCGGCAGCAAAGTCATCAGTAACGCGGAACAGTTGGATCAACCCTTGCCGACCATTCGTCAATGCCGCCAATCAGGTTGCTCAGATTGCTGAAGCCTTGCGCAGCCAGAAACTGACATGCGCGATCCGACCGCATGCCGTGATGGCAATGCAGCACAATCACTTCATCCTTGTCAGCCAATTCCTGTGCCCACTGCATGATTCGTCCCAGCGGTTTTAGCTCTGCGCCAGGAATTTTGGCTACGGCATATTCGTGAGCTTCGCGCACATCAATCAGTCGCAGCTTTTCACCTGCGTCCAGTTTGGCTTTCAGTTCTTCAACGGTAATGGTTCCGTAAGCGAGCATTTTGCAGTTCCTGTTTGAAGATTGGTAAAAAAGGATTTCGATAAACAACGGAGCAAACGGAAATAGCAGAATTGACGGAATGACGCTGGTTTGCCTGTCTTTCCGTTTGTTCAGTCATTTCTGTTTGTTCCGTTGTCTCTTTTCACTTCCGACTGCAGACGTTCGATCAATTTGGTCAGATGTTCAATATCGGTTTTCGCGTCGGCAAGTTCGCGTTTGCTAGCCATGAAACTCTGCCAGTGGCCGCTTTCAACAATTGGCTGGACGCGTTCTTCGCCAAGCGCGCTGGCCATGACGGCAATCAGGATTCCCGAAATCTGTGTGTGTTCAACATAGCGCGCGATCACGCTATAAGCCAGTTCAGCGGATTCCAGGTTCCATTCCAGAGTTGTGTTTTGTTCTTCCATTACGATTTAACAAACGGCAATTCGACCAGTTTGGCGCGCCCGAGTTCGGCGTCGCCTTGTTTCAAAATGAATTCGGTTCCTGCGTCCAGACAATACCGATGCGCGTAACCAAGCGCGATGTGTTGATTCAGCGCAAAACTGAATACGCTGCTGGTGAGTTCTCCCGCACGGCGACCGGCCATTTGGCCTTCGACGGCGAATAACTCCGTTCCACGCGGCGGTAACGCATCAACTTCAAGCAAAAACCCGCGCAATCGTTTGGCCGGTTGCCCGCGCCAGTGAATGCGCGCGATGACTTCCTGCCCCAGATAACAGCCTTTGGTGTAACTGACCGCCGCTTCAAGCTCGGATTCCAGAATGATGTATTCTTCGCCAGCGTCCACTCCTTCGCGCGGCTGCCCAGCTTCGACCCGAGCGATGTCAAACGCCGCGTCACCGACTTCCCGCACGCCCAAAACTTTTCCTGTTTCCAGAACCGCTTCACGAACCTTCGCCGCCGCCGGAGCTTCGACAAACAAATCAAAGCCCGGTTCGCCGCAGCGTCGGTGAGTAGCAATCCACACGTCGGCCCCGGCAAGCTCATGTTTGCTGATTTTGCATTCCGCTGCTTCCGCCGGTTGGCCAGTCAGAGTTTCAATCAGTTCTGCTGAACGTTTCCCTTGCAAGGAAATCAACGTCAGCGAGTCGCTGGCATCCGTAACGAAAAACTCTCCGGCGGGAACGAAGCGGCTCAGGTTCTTGAAAATCTTTTCGCGGTTGATGGAGTCGAGTTCCAACAACAACTGTTCGCCGGTGTTGTAAATCCGGCAAAGCGCAGCCAGCTTTCCCTGCAAAGTCGGAAACGCGACCAACACCCCTTCACCCGGTTGCAGGGTATTGACTTCGTTACTGACCAAGCCGTTCAAAAACTGCACGGCGTTTTTGCCGCTCACTTGCAACTTACCTGCGGGAATTTCCAGCACGGCAACCCTGGCGCGGATGCTGTTGTAATCGGTTCGTAACTCAGAATTCGGATCAAGTTGTAAAACTGCTTGATTCATCTTTACCAAATGGAAAACAGACAGGATTTTGCAGAATGAAATCAATCCTACAAAATCCTGTCTGTTTGATTGCTATGGCAACTTCGGCTCTGTCACATTGCACTTGTCCGTGCTCAGCGATTTCAAGAAGGCGATCAGGTCTTCTTTTTGCGCCGGAGTCAGGTTGGCTTTTTTCAGATTGGCTTTGTCCAGAAACTTATTCGGTTTGCCGCCACCCGCCATGATGTCCACGGCTTCTTCCAGCGTTGCCGCGCTGCCGTCGTGGAAATAAGGCGCAGACTTCGCCACATCGCGCAATGTGGGCGTTTTGAATGCTCCCGTCCACTTCACTTTTTCAGGATCGTCGTCCTTCAAATCTTTCAACGCTGCAACGCGACCTTTGTCCAGTTTGTCTTCGGGCGCGTCCATGCCGATGCCAACGTTGTGGAATTGCTGATCGGTGAACAAGTGGCCGTCGTGGCATTTGTTGCAGTTAGCCGATTTGAAAACTTCGTATCCGCGTTTGACCTGTTCGCTGACGGCACTCTGATCGCCTTTAACCTGCCAGCGGTCGAACGGAGTTTCGTCGTTGCCATTGAGGATCGTGCGTTCGTACGCAGCAATCGCCTGGAAAATGTTGTCCTGATCGGCTTCTTTGCCGAAGACTTTCACAAACTGGGCTTTATAACCGGCGATAGCGTTGATCTTACCGACGATTTCGGCTTCGTGATCTTTCGCGCCCATATTGCCGCCTTGCCACGCGGCTTTGGCCTGCGCTTCAAGCGATTTGCTGCGACCATCCCAGTAAAATTCTTTGTGATAGCCGATGTTCCACAATGTCGGGCTGCTGCGCGCCAGCGTTTTGTTGCCCGCGCCAATGGCTTTCGGCAATCCGTCGGTCAGCCCTTTTTCGCAAACGTGGCACGAATAACACGACCGCGATCCGTCCACGCTCAAGCGTTTGTCGAAAAACAACTGGCGTCCAAGCGCCACTTTTTCCGGCGTCATCGGATTGCTGGACGGAACCGCCATCGCTTCCAGTTTTTCCAATCCTGCCGGCAAAGGCAAGATTTCCGGCGTGTAGGTTGAGACCGGTTCTCCGGGCTTGTTGTCACAAGCCACCGCCAACACGGCAAAAGCCGCAAAGCATACAAACAAGGTTCTGGTCATCCAGCGTTGCCAATTCCCAAATGTCATACTCGCTCCTGTGGTTGTCCGCGCAAGCCATGGAAGCTCGCGCAAGCAGTCTTTTTGTAAGTTCAGCGCAACGTCAGCAATTTGCGCCGCAAATCAGCAATGTCAGCGTTTGATTGGTAAGTCAGGATTGC
>JAEUQP010000832.1 GCA_016789645.1 Acidobacteriota bacterium
CAACGGACAGAAATTCGACGGCGTAGACATTTTCCTGTCGCTGCCGCACACCGACATTGATTCGACCGACGACCAGTTGAAAGCACTCGCCGATCAAGTTGCTTCGCGCGGATTGGTTATTGGCTCGCTGGTGGCTCCGGTTTGGGGACCGACTGGTGGCGGTTCGGCAATGGGTTCGGAAGAAGAGCGCAACGCATTTTTGACGCAAGTCCGCAAATCCTGCGAAGTCGCGCAGAAGCTCAACAAACTCGGCATTCGCAAATACGGCGTCGTGCGCATTGATTCCTCCTGCTCGCCCAGCGATTGGTCGGTTGACCCGGCTGGTAACACCAAAAAAATTGCTGACACCTTCCGCGAAGCCTGCAACATTGCCGAAAGCTTTGGCGAAAAACTCGCTGCCGAAGGCGAAATCTGCTGGGGCGGCATGCATAGTTGGAAATACCTGCACGAACTGCTGGAACAGGTTGGCCGCCCGGAAACGCTCGGTATCCAGGCCGATATGGCGCACACGATGCTCTTCACAATGGGCTACAACGCGCCCGAACATCGCTTGTTGCCGGACAATTACGATTGGAAAGACAAGGAAGTGCTTTATGAAGCGCTGGGCAAAATGACCAGCGTGTTGCGCCCTTGGGTAAAAGACTTCCACGTCGCGCAAAACGATGCCACGGTCAAAGGTTCCGGCTCGCACGACAAAACCGGTCGCCACTGCCTGCCCAACGATCCGAACGGCAAGATGGATGTTGTTCGCGCTGCCGGACTGTGGCTTCGCGATGCGGATGGCAACGTCACCAAGAGCACGCAGCACATCAACTGGGATGGCTGTATGTTTAGCAACGAAACCATGACGAGTGCGCAAACCTGGAACGACATTTTGGCGACGATGATCGCCGTGCGCGATGCTCACGGGTGGAATTGATCTTTTGATTGCCCGTCCGCAGTGTTCTCGTTATCCTGCTGCGGACGGGAAAAGCCGTCCAAAATTGTAGAGGTAAAAAGAATGAGCGCAACCATAACCATTCCCGCCGAGCTTGAGCAACAGATGATCGGAAAAGCGCGGGCCAGCGGCCAGCAGCTTGAAGAATTCGTCCTGAATACTTTGCGGAAAGCCGTTGCAACGCCATCACAACCGACTGCCAACGGCGCAACTGACGATTCGTGGCTTGATGTTGATTACATGACCGCCTGTGCCAAAGAAGCTGATCCAAGCGTGACGCTGGACTCTGTGCGCCAAATCTTGGCCAAGCTCTCTGGCTCCTTGGCAGATGACATCATTGCTGAACGAGATGAACGGTTCTGATGGCCAATTACTTTTTCGATACTAGCGCGCTGGCCAAGCACTACCGCTTTGAACAAGGAACGGCGGAAGTGGAACGTATTCTGGCTGAACCGGGAAGCGTTCATTACATTGCGCGTCTGGCGGCGATCGAGCTTCAGTCGGTGTTTGCGCTCAAAGTCAGGACTCAGGAAATTACAATTTCGGATTTACAGCAAGTTCAAAAACTCATTGCGACAGATTTTGCTGCTCGCCGTTTTCCTGTAGTCAGAATGTTGCAGGGCCATTTTTACGAAGCCGAACGATTGCTCAAGAAACACGCTCCGACCAAAGCCCTTCGCACTCTGGATTCATTGCAATTGGCCGTAGCACTGAGCTTGAGCGGTCAGGGCAAGCTAGACTACTTCGTTTGCGCGGATGAGAAGCTCTGTAAAGTTGCTGATGACGAAGGGCTGATGGTCATTACTCTTTGAGAGATTTTATGTCACAGGACTTGAAAGACTATTTCCAACTTGGTGCTTGGGGAGTTGCGATCATTGGAGGTCTTATAGCTGCATTCAAAGCTGTGGCTGAAATGCGGCGATCAAACGAACAAAGACGTGAAGACATGCGCTGGAAGCAGGCAGAGATGGCTAAAAAATGCATTGATGAGATTTTCAGCAATGCTAATACACGAGCAGCGCTAAGGATGCTTGATTGGACTGGCTCCATTTATGCGAAACCAGATAATACGAAAACTGGCCGCATCACTCATGAAAGCCGTCGTTTAGCCCTTCGGACAAAAGATCCTACCTCCCTACCTGGGAACGACAGTCCACTTATTCGAGATGCTTATGAAGAACACCGACAAGTTCTTCGTACAGACGATCCAATTTTTCTGCCCGGTGATGACGGTCCATTTATTCGGGACGCTTATGACCAGCTTTTTGATGAATTCGAGAGGTTAGAGCATTTCATTCGAATCAAATTGATCCTGTTCGAGGATGTGAGACAAAGACTTTCTTACTACATAGATAAGCTTGCACTTCAAGAAGAGCGAGCAGCGATACAACCATTTCTCCAAGAATATGGTTTTACATTGGCTCAAGATTTCTTGACCCGATTTCCTGTTTGGACTGGCGCTACTTCACAAAATACCTCACACCCAACGAAAGAACCCAAACATTTAACTTGAAACTACCCAGAATCTTTATGACCAAAAAAACTTTGAACATCGGACTTATCGGATACGGCTTTATGGGGCGCGCGCACTCGAATGCGTTTCGGCAAGCCGGGCGGTTCTTTGACTTGCCATACGACGTCAATCTCAAAGCTGTCTGCGCGCGCAATGCGGACCGCGTGAAATCGTTTGCAGACAATTGGGGTTACGAATCCATCGAAACCGATTGGCGCAAGCTGATCGAACGCAAAGACATTGACCTGATTGACATCGCCAGCCCCAACGACACGCATGCGGAAATCGCCATTGCCGCGGCTAAAGCGGGTAAGATGATCATGTGCGAAAAACCGCTGGGCAGAAATTCCGCCGAAGCCAAAGCGATGGTCGAAGCCGTCGAAGCTGCCAAGGTGCCGAATTCCGTCTGGTACAACTATCGCCGAGTTCCGGCAGTGACCTTGCTGAAAAAT
>JAEUQP010000839.1 GCA_016789645.1 Acidobacteriota bacterium
GTCAAGCGCCGGAAATGGTTCTAAGGCGTTGCGCGCTGCCGGTGACTGGTACCAAAGCACTATGGCTATCAATCGGCAATTAACCGGAGCTTCCTGTTACGTCGCAGCGATTGCGTTCGTGATTCTTGCTGCCAACACCGGACTGGCTGAAAAACTGCTTTCGCCAAAATTTGACGCACGGCGATTTCCCGCTGGGGCAGTGGAGTTTGTGCAGCAACACAACATTTCAGGCCGCTTGTACGCATCCGACCAATTTGGCGGTTATTTGATTTATCGGCAGTTCAAGGTGTTCGTGGATGGGCGCAGCGATTTTTATCGGCAAGGCGCCGTGCTGGACGAATTGGATCAGATAGACAATGTTCGCCCGAACTGGCAGGAATTGCTGGACAAACATTCGGTTGACTGGATGTTGCTAAAACGCGGCGAAGCTCTGGCGCAAGTCGCCCTGTTTAGTGGAAAATGGCGAAGCGTTTACGAAGATTCGTTGTCGCAAGTCCTGGTTCGACAGACGCCAACGCCCCAAAGTTCGATTCCTCAAGAAGAGTTGATTCAACAGACCGTGTCCCATAACCAACCCGCTAGCGGTCAGCGGAGTTTTGGCGAGTTTTCAACAAGCTCGTTTTCATTCGCTGCAATTCAGAAAGGTGAGTTTATGACTCTGAAGAAAAAAATGTTCCGCTCTCTTCGTCACCCTGTGATGGCAACGGTTGTCGTCGCCGCCATGTGTTTGGGCGTGGTTTCCACCGTGCCGAGCATTCGCAATCAAGTCGTCTCCAATCTGGATTCCGGCTCGAACTTTTTCTGGTTTGACGACGCTCCCGAATCCGGCGATCCGTCCGGCCAAAAGAAAGGCAACGCGTTCAAACGTGTCTTTGGCGCTCCATTCCGGTTGATGGCGCGGATGTTCAAACGCGACAACAACACCGTGGCCAAGAAAATGAGCGACAAGGATCTGGAAAAGATGAAGATGATTCCGATCCACCGTTCGCAAAATGGCACGCCGGATCAGATTGCGGATTCGAACGGAACCACCGCCGAAGCGACGACCGCGGAATTGGCCGCTCAAAACATGTTTGAAGAAGCAGTCGAATTGCACGGCAAAGGCCGCATTGACGGTGCGATGGAAAAACTGATTGCGGCGACGGTGTTGCAGCCGAATTTTTCCGAAGCCTACAACCTGCTTGGCGTGTGTTATGACGAAAAAGGCCAGTACGAATCGGCGCAAGACGAATACAAAAAGGCGTTGAAGATCGAACCGAACAACGCCCGATTCCTGAACAACATTGGCTATTCGTTTTATCTGGCGAACGACTTTGGCGATTCGGTCAAATACTACAAACGCGGGTTGAAAATTACGCCGAACGACCGCCGCATGCATAACAACATCGGGTTGGCTTACGGACGCAAAGGCGATTACGACAAAGCCAAAGAGCATTTCACGGTGGCCGTTGGCGAAGTCGGTGCGTTGCTGAACCTGGGCTTCATTTATTCGCAGGACGGCAAACACGATGATGCGATCAAATCGTATCAAGCCGCGTTGAAGATCAAACCCGATTCGTTGCAGGCGATGAGCAATCTGGCTCAACTGTACGAACGCAAAGGCTGGCTGCGTGAAGCCGGCGCTTTGCATGCGCAATACAAGAAGCTCAGCGACGAAGAGAAGAATAAAGATCAAGCCGTTGATCGGGAACCCTAACCTAAGAGGAGTCGGTGGTCGGTAGTCGGTAATCGGTAGTTGGAATCACAAAACATCCGACTCCCGACCCCCGACTCCCGACTACTCAAAATTATGCCTGAAGCAGTACAAGCCAAAACCAAACCTTTCGCTCCGCCGATGCCGGAAACCGTCGAAGAGACGGGATTGTCGTTTCAATCTCTGGCTGATCTGGCGTTGAAAACTGCCGCGACTGAAACTGTGCAAACGACGGCGGCCATTGCCGAACGCATGTGTTTGCCGGTGACGCTGACCGAAATGCTGTTGCAGCATCTGTATCGCGAAAAGCTGGTCGAAATACGCGGCAACATCGGATTGAACAACAATCGTTACGCCGTGCTCGATCGCGGCTGGGATCAGTTGCGCCGGATCATGGAAATTTCCGGCTACGTTGGGCCGACACCGGTTTCGCTGACTGCCTACACGGCGATGATGCGGTCCCAGGCGCAACCCGAAGACCTGGTCGGGCCAGACACGGTTTCCGAAGCCTTTAACGATCTGGTTTTGCCCGACAGCTTGTTGCAAACCCTTGGCTTCGCCATCAATTCCCGCCGCAGCCTGTTTATCTCCGGCATTCCCGGCACTGGCAAAACTTCCGTCGCCGAACGCATCAACAACGCCTTGCAAACTCCGGTCTGGATTCCGTATGCGGTGGCGGTGGACGAACACGTAATCAACCTCTACGACGGCCACAACCACGAACGGTCGCTGGACGAAGCGCAGTTCGATTCCTTTGATCGTCGGTGGATTCGCGTCGCGCGCCCGCTGATTATCGTCGGCGGCGAAATGACGCTGGAAAGCACCGACCTGATTTACAACCGCGCTGCGCGTTATTACGAAGCTCCATTCCAGATGAAAGCCAATTGCGGCACGCTGGTGGTTGACGATTTTGGACGCCAACGCGTTGAACCGGAGGCGTTGCTCAATCGCTGGATTGTGCCGCTGGAACGCAAGGTGGATTTTTTGACCTTGCACACCGGCAAAAAAATCAGCGTGCCGTTCGAGGAGTTGGTGGTCTTTTCGACCAACCTGGAGCCGAGCCGTCTGGTGGACGAAGCGTTCTTGCGCCGCATGGGCTATCGCGTGCGCATCGAACCGCCTTCGGAAGAAACCTATCGCCGCATCTTTGAACGTTACACCGAAAGCGCCGGAGTCTCGTACGAACCGCTGGTACTGGATTATCTGATTTCCAAATATCCGGCAGAACGGCGCGTAATGAAAGCGTGCGAACCGCGCGATTTGATCAACCGCTTCCTGGACATCTGTCAGTACAAAGGATTGCAGCCAGCGCTGACGACCGAATTGCTCGATCTGGCCTGGAGCAATTACTTCGGCATCGCGCATGTGTAGATGGCAGGTGGCAGGTTGAAGACAGTTATGAAACTCGGCTTTTCAATTGTTGGTTTGTGTTTGG
>JAEUQP010000850.1 GCA_016789645.1 Acidobacteriota bacterium
GGGCAATTGCTTTGGCGGTTGGAATGGCCAGATGAATGGAATGAAAACATCGTCACGCCGCTGGTTTGGAAAAATTCGCTGATTCTGTCTGGCGTTCGCAAAGGTACGATGGCAGTCGAGCCGACGAAAACCGGCGACAAATGGGAAGCAAAACAGCTTTGGCACAACCGCGAATTGACGATGTACATGAACTCGCCCGTGCTGGAAGGCGATCACTTTTACGGGATGACCAACAAACGCAAAGGTTCGATCTTTTGCGCCGAAGCTGCCAGCGGCAAAGTCTTGTGGTCAACCGAAGGACGCGAAGGCGCAAACGCCGCAATTCTGCATACCAAAGATTTGCTGTTCGTGTTGACCAGCGACGCCGGATTGATCGTGGCTAAAAAGAGCGCGACGAAGTTCGAACAACTGGCGAAGTATTCCGTCGCTGACAGCGCGACGTACGCGCATCCGGTGATTTTCGGCAAACGCATTTTGGTCAAAGACGACGCGAACATTTCGCTGTGGAGTGTGGAATAACACTCTCAGTTGCCGGAATTCCAAGCCTGGAACGCAGAGGTTGTGTGAACGCCTCTGCGTTTTGCGTTGAGGCGTTCGATTTTTTCGGACGACCTCTTTATGATCTCAGCCGTAAGCAGTAACCCATCAATTACCCAAATTCTGGCGGACAAATGAACAACGTGACTCTTCGGCTGAAGCTGATGGTTTTGATCGCACTGGCGACGATTGGCGGCGCTTTATGTTGGCCGCACACCGTAACGCGCAGCCAGCGACAAATTGATTTCAATCGCGACATCAAACCAATTCTTTCGGACAAATGTTTTGCCTGCCACGGCCCAGACGCCGCGGCGAAAAAAATCAAACTTCGATTGGATTCCGAAGCCGCTGCGTTGGCCGAATTGCGCGCAGGCAAGCGAGCCATCGTGCCGAATCATCCCGAACAGAGCGAATTGGTTCGCCGCATCAACGCCAAAGACGACGCGGTGCGAATGCCCCCTGTGGATTCAGGGCACGCCTTGACGGCGCAGGAAATCGAATTGCTGACCGAATGGATTCGGCAAGGCGCGCGTTGGCAACAGCATTGGGCGTTCCTTGCGCCCGTGCGCCCGGCGTTGCCCAAAGTCAAAAACGCGGCTTGGCCGAAAAATGCCATTGATGCGTTTGTGCTGGCTCGCTTGGAACAGGAAGGGTTGCAGCCTGCGCCCGAAGCTGACCGGGCTACGCTGATTCGTCGCGCGTCGTTGGACCTGACTGGCTTACCGCCTACGCCAAAAGAAGTGGATGAGTTCCTGGCCGACAAATCGCCAACCGCTTATGAAAAAGTTGTTGACCGATTGCTGGCTTCGCCGCGTTTTGGCGAACGAATGGCGTTTCGTTGGCTGGATGCGGCGCGTTATGCCGACACGAATGGTTATCAAATTGATGGTGAACGTTCGATGTGGCGTTGGCGTGATTGGGTGATTGACGCTTACAACCGCAATCTTCCGTTCGATCAATTCACGATTCAGCAACTGGCCGGAGATTTGTTGCCGAAACCCAGGAATCCGCAAGCGGCGCTGGATCAATTGATCGGCACGGCGTTCAATCGCAATCATCGCGGCAATTCCGAAGACGGCATCGTGCCCGAAGAGTATCGGATCGAATACATCGTGGATCGCGTGGATACGACTTCGACGGTGTTTTTGGGGCTGACGATGGGCTGTGCGCGTTGCCACAATCACAAATACGATCCGCTTACGCAAAAAGAGTATTACCAGTTTTCGGCTTACCTCAACAGCATTCCTGAAGACGGCAGAGCCAACAATTATGGCAATTCGGCACCGTGGATTTCTGCGCCGACCGTCGAACAACAACAGCGGATGAAACGATTGGAACAACGCATTGCGCTGACCGAACGTCAATTGGCGGCTTCGCTGAAAACCAAT
>JAEUQP010000893.1 GCA_016789645.1 Acidobacteriota bacterium
TTCTTCGCGCCGACTTCCTTAATCAATCCGGCGGGATTGCGTCCGTTGTCGGCGAAGGTGTTGCCGTGAATGCGATTGCTTTCGGGAATCGCGCCTACGTCGAAACTCGTGCCTTTCGGAAACGCGACGGCCAATCCCACCACCGCCAAACCGAACGAATCGTTGCCGCGAATTTCGTTGGCGGTCACTTCGGTACGATCAGCAGCCATAATCAGCAATCCGGTTCCGGGAATCAGCTTGCCGACAATCGCGGTCGGATCGCCAAAATTCGCGTGGTTGTTATTGATGATTCGGTTGTTTTTGACTTTGTGATCGCTGCCGACTTTGGACGGATTGTTCGGCAACAGAAAGACCAGCATCCCTGCCGTGTTGTCGTGCAGGTAGTTGTTTTCGACCAGCGAGTTGACGCAGTTTTCAATCTCTATGCCGGCGACGTTTTCATAACATTCGTTGTTGCGGACGATGATGTCGCGCGATTGTCCGACGTAAATCGCCGCGTCGCTGATTTTCGTCAGCTTGCAATTTTCCACCAGCACGCCGCGCGATTCGACCGGGTAAACGCCATACAAGCCTGTGTTTTCGACGATCAAATCACGGAACGTGACATCGGTTGATCCGTGAACGGTGATGCCGTTGTTGACGTAATCTTTGACCATCAACCCTTCGATGGTGAACCGATGGCCGGACGTGATGACGGCGTCGGTCAGAATGTTTTTGCCATCCAGTATGGCGCGCTGGCCGTTTTCGACCACGCCGCGAATGGTGATGTTGTCCACATCAATCAACAGAGTTTCGTGATACGTGCCGGGATGAATTTCAATCGTGTCTCCGGCAATCGAACGGTCAAGCGCCGATTGAATCGCTTCGCCGGGTTTGATGCGCCACGTCGTTGGATCGCGTTTCGCCTGAGCGGGCGCAGCCGTAAACGAAGCCGGATTTCTGGCGGCCAGCGCCGAAGCTTTGATGCCCGGCTTCAAGCGCGGAACGACGGCCAGTCCCGAAGGAACTTTTTCGGGAAATTCCGGCAACTTCGATTCGTCGGTCAACGAATGCAAAAAGGCGATCAAATCGTTGCGCTCCGCCGAAGTCAGCGAAAAGCGCCGAATCTTGTCGTCAATGTTCTTCAATTCAAATCCGTTGCCGTGTCCACCGCCGCCCGCGTAAAAGTTGACGACATCTTCCAGCGTCAAAAAACGTCCGTTGTGCATGTACGGCGCAGTCAGCGCTACGTTGCGAAGCGTCGGAACCTTGAAGGCATGTTTATACGGTTCGCCGCCTTCGATTTCGGCGCGCCCCAGATCGTCCGGTTGCGCGTATTGACCGAGCATCGGCGGCACACCGATAACTTTGAAATCGGGATTGGCAAAGGTCGGAAAGCCGTGACATTCAAAACAGCGCGTTTTCAGCGACCGAAACAACGTCAACCCGCGGCGCTGTTCGGCGGTCAACGCGGACGAATCTCCGGCAGCGTACCGGTCAAACGGCGAGTTATTTGTGACGATGGTTCGCTCGAACGCGGCAATGGCGTTGGTCACGTTGTCGAATGTCACAGCGGAACCGTTTGAACCGTTGAACGCCTTGTCGAACATTGCCACGTATTCGGGAATCTTCTTCAACTCTTCCACCAGTTCTTCGGGCTTCTGGTTCATTTCGTCGGCAGAAGTGATCGGCGAACGCGCCTGATCTTCCAGATCGTTGGCGCGGCCATCCCAAAATAATTTGTGGCTGAACGCTGCGTTCCAAATCGTCGGCGCGTTGCGGCGAAGCACTTTGCCGCCTGAGCGTTCTGTGCCGGTTCCCTGCCCACCGACGCCCATTGACGTGAAGCGAGCGTCGCTGAAGCCCAAATCCGGGTGATGACACGTTGCGCAAGATTGCGTGTTGTCGCCCGAAAGCACCGGATCGAAAAACAGCAATCGTCCGAGTTCGATCTTTTCCGGCGTCGTCGGATTGTTGGCGCACTGGTTCATTGCCGGGAACGGACGGCGCAATCCGCCGCTCCCAGGATTGCCGTTGGAATATCCGGCGGGCGGACGATCTTCGGGAAATTCGATCATGCCGACGACTAACACAGCCGCAGCCATCAACCCGATCAACGCGACGACGATCATCAAGATACGGCGCAGCTTTCCAGATTT
>JAEUQP010000895.1 GCA_016789645.1 Acidobacteriota bacterium
TTGATCGTCGCCAACTCCGCAAAGGCCCGCACCAGCGTGAGCGTGTCCTTGTTTTTGTCGAGCCGCGCAACGGTTCCAATCACGAATTCTTCCGGCTCGATGCCCAATTCTTCGCGCACGTCACTTCCATCAGCCGCATCAATGCGCGGCAACTCCACGCCGTTGGGAATTACTAGCATTCGTTCCAATGGAAATTTTGTCTGACGGCAATAAAACTCGCGCACTTCGGCGGAGATTGCAAACACCACATCCGCCCGTTGATAAAGCCAACGCCGAGCAATTCGCCGCAACCAGCTTTGCCCGTGCAAGTCATGAAAATTGCGTCCGTGTTCGCTGTGAACCAGTTTGACGCTGGGCGCAAACATCATCGCCAACGCAGTATCCACGCCCGACCAGCTTTGCGAATGCACGATGTCCGGGCGTTCGTGACGAATCAAGCGAGCCAGTTTCCACGGCATCCAGCGATCCGCTTTGTCGCCTTTACCCAGATCAATGCAGCGCACATCGTCGTGCAATTCATTCGCCGCTTCACCGCGCCGGGATAGACAGCACACAATCTGGTCAAACTGCGCCGCAGCCAATCCATTGGCCACGTCAATCACCACGCGCTCCATTCCACCGATGTCCAGCGAATCAATCACGTGCAAGATTTTGAGCTTTGGTGGTTGGTGGTTGGCGGTTGGCGGTTGGTTGACCAGTCGTGCGACTAGGCTTGGAGCTGCTTTCAGGGCAAAGGAAACCAGTTTTAGTTTTGGTTGGCGATAAAACCGGCGCGTTTCCGCCAATCGCTGCTCAGCTTCAGCGAAATTCCGTTTCGCCAACGCGTCTTTGAATTGCGCGTAACTCAACTGCGCGCGCCATTCCGGCATTCGCCTTTCGATCCATTGGCGTTGCTCTTCGGTCAGTTCGCCGCGCAGCAATTTTTCGTACACCGACACCACGCAACTCAGAATTTTCACGCCGGTGTTTGACAGCGAATTCTGCCGCCAGCGATACAGCGCCAGCACTTCCGTCGTAAATCCGAAGCGATACCCGCGCTGCAACATGCGCAACCATAACTCAAAATCTTCCGCGCCCTGCCCCATCAGACGTTCGTCATACCCGCCCACGTCATCTATCACTTCGCGCCGAAACACCAACAGGCCGAAGATGTAACATTCGCGCCGCAACACGCGATCAAACGTTACAGGCTCAGCAACCGGAAACACGTCTTGATGCAATTTGCCGTCGTGTTTCGGCCAACCGAAATATCGCGCATTCGGAAATGCCACGCTGAGCGACGAATCACGTTCCAGCATTCCCACCAGCACTTCCAGAAAGCGAGGCAACAGCAAATCGTCGCTATCGAGCAAGGCGATGTAACGACCTTTTGCAGCCTTCAATCCGGCGTTGCGCGCCGCCATCACACCGCGATTCGATTGGCGAAGGTACACCAGCCGGTCGCGGTACGGCGCAATCTTTTCTTCAAGATCGTCAGTCGAACCATCATTGACCAGAATCGCTTCGAAATCCTGATAGCTTTGCGCAAACAACGATTCCAGCGTTTCGACGATAAACGGCGCAACGTTATAGGCGGGAATGATGACGCTGACGGTGGGCATTGCTTTCATTCGGCTTCGATCAACAAAACGCCGCGCAATTGCGGCCAGCGACGCGCCAGCCAATGCCAGGCCGTTTCAATTCGCGCAACGCCGGGCAAGTGCGAATACACATCGGGATGTTCCAGCAATTCGACTCGGCTGCGCGTAAATCCCGCCTGGCGCAACATTGCTTCGACCTTGGCAGGGCGGTTAAATCGAAAATGCGTCGGATACACATCTTTGCGATGGCGGGTTTCCATTTGCGACACAATTGCCGGATGCCAGCGATTCGGAACCGCGCGCGCAGCCAACGTGACGATGTCCAGCCAGTTTGGCGTCAACGCCAGCAACCGCCCGCCGGGAATCAGCACACGGCGAATTTCCCGCAACAAAGTCAGCGGAGCTTCGACATGTTCAAAAACCATATTGGCCGTCACCAAATCAAAGCTGTCATCGGCAAAGGGCAACTCCGCCGTCCCAATCTGTACCCGCACGTCGCAGGAACGATTTTCGCGCAACGCGGCCAGATCAAGATCCACACCGACAATCAGGTTGGATCGAGGCCGCAATTTCTCTTCAATTGCTTCGCCATTGGTCAACCAGCGCGGAACCAGATGACGACCGCATCCAACATCGAGCCAGACAGTCGTCGGACCTAACGAGGTTTCAATCCGCTCGAAATACGGATACATCGGATGCGGAATCCGACGCGTTTCCGGTTGGCGCGGCAAAAATGCACCGCTGAATCGAATTCGGTCGTAAGCGGCGTACCAACGACGCTTCAGCGCGGTTTGCTGCATTCGGCGAGCGACTGAAAATCCGAATTGCCGCAATGTCGCCGCTTCGACAGAGTCAAACCCTTGCCCACGCAATGCTCGCCAAACCTGCGCAACGCTTTTCAACACATGCATAGGCCGGTCGTCGTCTTCGCCAGTCTGGCAGTTAAATACCAGGTTTCCACCGACGCGCATCGCGCGATGGATTTGCCGCAATTCGATTTCTGGACGCGGCAGATGCTCGAACACATCCACCGCCGTCACAAACTCAAATTCATTGTCCGGCAGTGATTGCCGATTCAAATCAATCAAATTGGCATTCATGCCTCGGCGTTTCAATCGCCAACGCGCGAATTCCAGCATTGCCGGAGAAATGTCTGCCAACGTCACCTGGAATCCGTGCCGGGCAAACAACAAGGCATTCGCACCGACACCTGCGCCAAAATCCAGATACCGGTTTGCGCCCAGACGACGCGCGTAATGCAACAATTCCACATTGACGGCATTCGTCGCCGGGTCTGTGGCGTGCCACCAGACGTGTTCGAACACATAACTCTGTGTCGAACGGTAAAAGTGCTTGATCTGTTCGGGCGTGCGCCGTTCGGCGGATTCCCATTCGCGCTTGGAATCGGCCAGCGCGTTTTCGCATCGCCGCCGAGCTTCTTCGCGGCTGATGCCGTAAAACTCCGCCAGTTCGCGCAGCGCGCTTTCGACCAAATCGGTTTCGCCGGACAGCAACAGCGCTTCGCGCCAGACGGCGATCGTTTCCTGATTCATAACAAAAACGCTCGCTCTTGCTCCTGAGAACCACGGGACAACAGCATCGTCAGCGGCGAAGCCAGCAACCCGACAATCGTGCCGCGAACTTGCGCACGCTGCCGCGGAATCGTGTTCACCGCTCCCGCATCCTGTTCA
>JAEUQP010000899.1 GCA_016789645.1 Acidobacteriota bacterium
ACGTGCTGCGCGGAGATTTGCCGTTTCCATTGATGGTATTGAAAGAATCGGCGCTCGCCCACAACTTGCAGGCGATGGCCGATTGGTGCGCGGCGAACAATTTTTTGCTGGCTCCGCACGGCAAAACGACCATGTGTCCGCAGATTTTCGCCCGGCAATTCGAGCTTGGAGCCTGGGCGATGACGGTCGCTTCGGTGTCGCAGGCGATGGTTTGTTTGAACGCTGGCATCAAGCGAATCGTGATTGCCAACCAGATTGTCGGGGCGTCGAACCTGCGTTCGCTGGCGGCGGCCATCAACAGTTATTCGTTTGTGGAGTTTTATTGTCTGGTGGACAGCGTCGCCAGCGTCAGACATCTGGCCGATGGTTTGAAGCGATGCGGAGCGGGACGTTCGATCAACGTGCTGGTGGAATGGGGGCGCAACGGATGGCGCACCGGCGTGCGGTCGCAAGCCGACGGTTTGGCCGTGTTTGCCGAAGCGGCCAAACATCCGTTGTTGAAAGTCTGCGGAGTCGAAGCGTTTGAAGGACTGGCCAGCGCGGCTACCGGTGACGAAGAGGCGCAGATGGTGGATGAATTTCTGAATGGTTTGGCTTCGTTGGCGGGAGCTGTGCGGCAGAACTTTTCCGGCAACGAATTGCCGTTGTTCAGCGTTGGCGGCAGCGCTTTTCTGGATCGCGTGCAGCGCGTAGCCAAACCGCTGACCGAACACTTCCGCGTCGTCATTCGCAGCGGTTGTTACGTCACACACGATCACGGCATGTACGACCGAAAACAGGCTGCGGCATTGGAGCGATCTGAACATTCGATCCCCGCATTCAAACCGGCGATGGAATTGTGGTCGTATGTGCTTTCCATTCCCGAAGCCCGACGCGCGTATCTGTCGTTCGGCAAACGCGACGCTTCGTATTGTTCCGGCATGCCCATGCCGCTGTTTGCGCTTTCCGAAGGCGAACCGCTCAATGCCGCACGGCCAATGGCCAACGCCAAAGTCGTCAATCTGAACGATCAACATGCGCATCTGGATTTAAGCGGCGAAGAGCAATTGCAGGTGGGCGATCTGGTTTGCTGCGGGATTTCGCACCCGTGTCTGGCGTTCGACAAATGGCGAGTGTTGCCGGTGGTCAGCGACGATTACGAAGTCCTTGACCTGTATCAGACGTTTTTTTGAGGCAAAACAAGCTGGTTGGCTGGTTTACTTTTTGGGACCAATGCTGCGCAGGTAATGAACGATCTGCCAAATCTGTTTGTCGCTGAGTTTGTCTTTGTACGCCAGCATGTCCGTGGACACCCCGTCGCGAATGGCGACGAAAATTTCTCCGTCCGTCGAACCGAAATCCCAGGTGTCGTCGGTCAAATCCGAAGGCGTTCCGCCGGCCAGCGCCAAACTGCCATCGCCTTTGCCTTGCGGGCCATGGCACGAAGCGCAATGACGCTGATACAGCTTCTTACCGGCTTCCACTGATTCGTCGTTGGCCGGTTCGGGGTTCTTCAGTTTCTGGGCCTCTACGTTGCGTTTGGGTTCTTGCGTGAACCTGGCTGAGCCAATCCCGCCTCCCAGCCCAAACAAAAGCGTGACGATAGCGAAACTCGCGACAATGAACCGATTGGCTGCGAACAGTGAACCGCGAACGGCGAACTTATTCTTGAGGTACATCGAAATTCTCCACCAGATAGTCAGGATGCGTCTGGCGCAAATGCACGAACAATTCATGCACCAGATTGACGATGCGATTCGCGCCATACGCGTACTGATTGTTTTTGACCTTCAGCGAAATCGAAACCATGCCGCCACGATTGAAACAACTGACTTCGGCTCGGCGACGATCCACGCGGCGATGTTCGGGCAATTGGCGGTCATGCCGTTCGGCGACGAAATGTTTCAGATCAGCATACAACTCCGATTTCGCCGGAACTCCGGGCAGCAATTGTTTGAATCGCAATTCGTGTTTGGTCGTGTCCACCACCAATTCCATCTGGTGACGAATCATCCAAACGAATTGGAATCTGCCCGGTTTAAGTTCGCTGAATCCACGAAACACGCCTCGATCGGCATACGCCTGCAGAACATCTCTCACTACGCTCAAGTGCCGATT
>JAEUQP010000928.1 GCA_016789645.1 Acidobacteriota bacterium
CCGCTGCAATTGCGCTATCAGAAGCGCGACCTGTATGTTGATCTGGCAGCGGAACGCAGTCCTGTTGCTGCGGAAAAGGAAGGGCGAAGAATCGCAGTCGAGATCAAAAGCTTTTTGAATAAATCACAAGTCGAAGCCTTACAGGAGGCCTTGGGGCAGTTCTTGATGTATCGTGAAATCCTGGCTGAGATTGAAGCGGAAAGAATCTTATACTTGGCTGTGCCCAAACATATTTACGAGGGCATTTTGTCTGAACCGCTTGGGCGACTGATGATTGATCGCTCGCAGTTGCGCTTGCTGGTGTTTTCAGTCAAAGAAGAAAGGATTCTCAAATGGATAAACTGAACCGCTATCGTGAAATCATCCGGCAAGTGCTGGAGCTTTACGCCAGTTGGTCAAAACGCAACCCGGGTGTGGATGTTGTAACCGAAATTGTCGCAGACCCAGAGCGCGACCATTACGAATTGCTGCACGTTGGTTGGGAAAATGAATGCCGCGTGCATTACGCCTCACTTCACTTGGACATCATCAACGGCAAAATTTGGATTCAAGACGACCGCACAAATCGGCCTGTTGCCGATGCGTTGCTTGAAGCCGGAGTGCCAAGCGAAGACATTGTGCTTGCTTTCCAGCCGCCGGAAGTTCGGCAATTTACTGAGTTTGCTGCTGCATGAGTTCCGATGACACCCTGAAAATCCACCTTATTGCTTTCAACGAAGAGTTATATCGAGCTTGGCAGGAATGCTTTGAAGATACGGAGCACGTCACCGTTAGCCAAGGTGACATCTTGGCGCACAGGGCAGATGCCATCGTTAGCCCGGCAAACAGCTTTGGGTATATGGATGGCGGACTGGATGCGAAATACAGTGCGTTTTTTGGATGGCAACTGGAAGCCAGGTTGCGTGCTGTGTTGGAAGAGCATCATTACGGTGAGCTTCCTGTGGGGCAGGCTGTGATTGTTGAAACGGAGCATCAAGACATTCCCTATTTGATTAGTGCGCCGACCATGCGCGTGCCAATGAAAGTCGCCAATACCCCGAATGCTTTCCTCGCGTTCCGGGCGGTTTTACAAACTGTGCAGTTGTTCAATCGAATCGAGCCGCGCAAAATCACTTCGATCTTATGTCCAGGCTTGGGAACTGGAGAAGGACAAATGCCGCCGGAACGTTGCGCGTATCAAATGTTCAAGGCTTATGAAATCTGCCTGCGGGGAGAAGTAGAAACGCGAGGCGGTTTGGCGCAGGCAGTACGGAATCATCAGGACTTATTGAAGTAGGAGAACACTATGGTTGAAAGTAACTCGAAACTCTCTCGCAGAGAACTGATCTTTCGCGCCGGAGCGGGTTTTTCCGGGTTGGCGTTGGCTTCGTTGCTGGATAAAGACGGATTGCTGGCGGCGGAGCCCAATCAGCAGAAACGCGTCAATCCGTTGGCTCCAAAAGAAGGGCATTTCAAGGCCAAAGCCAAGTCGGTCATCTTCCTGTTTATGTACGGCGGCGTTAGCCAGGTGGACACCTTTGATCCTAAACCGGATTTGACTCGACATCACGGCAAGCCGATGAACAAAGGCAAAGTGGATGTCTTTTTCGGCAACCCTGGCAATTTGATGGCTTCGCCGTACAAGTTCAAAAAGCATGGGCAGTCGGGCATTGAAGTTTCGGAACTGTATCCACACTTGTCGCAAAAAGTGGACGAGTTGTGCCTGGTTCGTTCGGTGTACACCACTAGCAACAATCATTCACCCGCGATCTTTCAGATGAACAGCGGCAATATGCGTCCGGGAAATCCGTCGCTTGGTTCGTGGGTGACTTATGGGTTGGGCAGCGAGAATGAGAACCTTCCAGCTTACATTGTGATGTACGACTGGCGAGGCGGCCCGATTGGCGGAGCGCCAAACTGGTCATCGGGTTTTATGCCTGCGGCGTATCAAGGCACGTCCTTTCGGTCGGGCGGAACTCCGATTGCTGACTTGAATCCTCCCAAGTGGGTTGATCCGCATTTACAACGGCAGGAAATTGATTTCGTGCAGCGGCTCAACCAGTCGCATCAAACTTCGCATCCGGGCAATTCCGATTTGGATGCGCGCATCGCTTCCTATGAATTGGCGTTTCAGATGCAGACGCACGCTCCCGAAGCAATGGATTTGTCGCAGGAATCCGACGCGACCAAAAAACTTTATGGCATTGGCGAAAAGCCCACGGATTATTTTGGCAAACAATGTTTGATCGCCCGGCGAATGGTCGAACGTGGCGTGCGGTTCGTTCAGTTGTATAGCGGCGGAGGCCATCAGCAGGAATCCTGGGACGCGCATTACGGTTTGCACGAAAATCATTCGTTGCATTGCGCGGAAACCGATATGCCGATGGCGGGATTGATTGCGGATTTGAAAGCGCGCGGATTGCTGGATTCGACGTTGATTGTCTGGGGCGGGGAATTCGGACGCATGCCGATTTCGCAATCCGGTATTGG
Source organism: Acidobacteriota bacterium (assembly GCA_016789645.1). Classification (GTDB taxonomy): domain Bacteria; phylum Acidobacteriota; class Blastocatellia; order RBC074; family RBC074; genus RBC074. Next base: position 2,470 of record JAEUQP010000928.1, read on the forward strand.
GCGCGATCACAACCCGCACGGGTTCACGATGTGGTTTGCCGGTGGCGGCATCAAAGGCGGGCAAGTCATCGGCGCGACGGATGAATATGGTTATAAAGCGGAAGTCGAGCCGTATTCAGTTCACGATATGCACGCGACGATCCTGCACGCGCTGGGAATGGACCATCGGCGGTTGACCTATTATTACGGTGGACGAGACCAGCGACTGACAAATTTTGGCGGCGATCCTGTGTTAAAGATGTTTGCCTGATGCAAGGAGGGCTGGCTTAAACCGACCTGAGAAGAATTCCAGTCGGCCACCCCCGGCAGACCTGAAATTCTTTTCGACCAGAATATAGCCAGCCCAAACGGAGTCTTTTCCCTGAAATTTTCAGTTCAAAAGACTCTCATTCCTAAGTGACGACAAATTACACCAATGTTTCACATTGTAGTGAAAAATATTTCAGTATTTTCTATTTTTTAGCCCTTGAAGTCGGAAAAATGCCGGAAAAACATCATTTAGTGAGATCAAAACTGATTGGAAGGGGGCGCAGGCTTACTTCAAACCCGTCATGAAGGAAACTGAGAGCGCTACTTGAACTTTAGCGAGTGCTTTGTTACCCTCGCCCCTCAAATTTCGACAGGAACAAATAATAACTTCGGAGGCAAGAAGGATTTGTAATGGCTTTAGTAAAAGAAGCTAAATCAAGCATCATCACACAGTACAAAGTTCACGGGACGGACACCGGGTCACCGGAAGTTCAAGTGGCGTTGTTGACCACTCGCATCACCGAACTCACTGAGCACTTCAAAACCCACAAAAAAGATAATCATTCGCGTCGTGGTTTGCTGAAATTGGTCAGCCAACGTCGCAGTTTGCTGGATTATTTGAAGCGCAAAGACATCAACCGGTATCACGAGTTGATCAATCGTCTCGGATTGAGAAAGTAACTGTTGAAGAATGTGCGGCGTCTCGCGCTGAGACGCCGTTTTTGTTGTGCAGCCGAACGTGACGGCACGTGCTTCCTAAAGTCGGAGTTCAGTTTTGAATTGAAGTTCGACTAGCCCAATGGACTACAAGGGAAGACGAATGATTTCATCCGAATTCTAAGCTTTTCGGATGCCCTCAGCGCCTTCATCAATTCTTGGCTGCCCGAATATCTGGGGTTGCCCATTGTGACAGACGGTTCTGATATTTCCGCCAGGAATCACAAGTTTAATTCCATATCAAAAAGCCGCAGCACAGATTCGCGACGTTGATTCCGTATCTTGTGCATGCGGCTTATTGTCTTTAGCAGTGGCTGATTGGTGATTGAGGCAATTGTTTGACGCCTGGAAAAGCTAGAAGCCAATCGCTGCCATTGCCGTTGTTTAGAGGAGAGATAACAAGATGTATTTGAAACAAGCCATCAATTTAGGCGGTCGGGAAATTTCGATTGAAACCGGCCGAATCGCAAAACAAGCTGATGGAGCGGTGTTAGTTCAACAAGGGGAAACGGTTGTGTTGGTGACAGCAGTTTCCGCGCGCAAACCCAGAGAAGGGGCTGATTTTTTTCCGCTCACAGTTGATTATCGAGAATATGGATATGCCGCCGGACGAATTCCCGGAGGCTATTTCAAACGTGAAGGTCGTCCGACCGAAAAGGAAATTCTGACTTCCCGATTGACGGATCGTCCGATTCGCCCGTTGTTTCCCGAAGGATATCAACATGAAACCCAGGTCATTTCGATGGTCATGTCCGCTGACGAAGAAAACGAACCGGACGTGCTATCGATCACTGGGGCTTCGGCGGCTCTGTACTTGTCAGACATTCCGTTTCATAACCCGATTGCCGGAGTTCGCGTCGGTCTGGTGGATGGCAAGTACGTCGTCAATCCGACGTATGAGCAACAACGCAATTCGCTGTTGAACCTGATTGTCGCCGGTAGCGAAGAAGCCATCGTGATGGTTGAAGCCGGCGCCAAGGAAGTCAGCGAAGAAGTCATGCTCGAAGCCTTGATGTTCGCGCACGGCGAAATCAAAAAGCTTTGTCAGTTGCAGCGTTCGATGGGTGAAGCGCTCGGCATCAAAAAGCGCGAATTTCAGCCCAAGCCGGTCAATGAAACGCTGTTGCGCGAGATTGCCGAAAAATACACTGGCGAAATGCGCGAAGCGCTCAATGTGCAGAACAAATCGAAGATTGAAAGTTATTCCGCGATTGACGATCTGAAAAAGAAAGTCGTCGAAGGGTATCCCGAAGATCAACCGCAGGTTCGCGCCGAAGCTGGTGTGTTGTTCGATCATCTGAAAGAAGCCATCTTCCGCGATGACATTTTGAACAATCGTCGCCGCCCGGATGGTCGCCGGTTTTCGGAAATTCGTCCCATCACCATTGAAGCCGGTTGGTTGCCGCGCACGCATGGTTCGTCGTTGTTTACGCGTGGAGAAACGCAGGCAGTGGTGACGGCGACGCTCGGCACTTCGCAGGATGTGCAATACGTTGACAGCCTGGAAAGCGGCGAATTCAAACGTCGCTTCATGCTCAATTACAACTTCCCGCCGTTTTCGGTTGGTGAAACCGGTCGAACTGGCAGTCCCGGTCGCCGCGAAATCGGTCACGGTGCGTTGGCGCATCGTGCGCTGGAAGCCGTCATTCCCGGCGAAGAAGAATGGCCGTATGTCATTCGCGTGGTTTCGGACATTACCGAATCAAACGGTTCGTCTTCGATGGCGACGGTTTGCGGAGGCTGTCTGGCGATGATGGATGCAGGCGTTCCGCTGAAAGCCCCAGTGGCTGGCGTGGCGATGGGGTTGGTGATGGAAGAAAAGAAATTCGCCATCCTGACCGACATCGCGGGCGCTGAAGATCATTACGGCGATATGGATTTCAAAGTCGCCGGCACACGCAACGGCATTACGGCGTTGCAGATGGACATCAAGGTGACGGGACTGAATCCGCAGATTCTGGCTGACGCGTTGGAGCAGGCGAAAAAAGGACGGCTGTTCATTCTGGACAAGATGGAAGAAGTTCTGCCTGAACCGCGCAAGGAAATCAGCAAGTATGCGCCGCGCATCATGACCTTGCAGATCAACCCCGACAAGATTCGTGACGTCATTGGCCCAGGCGGCAAGATGATCAAATCCATCGTCGAACGCACGGGGGCGAAAATTGACGTGGAAGATTCCGGACGCATTTCCATCGCCACCGCCAACGGTGAAGCGGGCGAAATGGCCATGCAGATCATTCGGGATCTGACCGCGGAAGCCGAAATCGGCAAGACTTATCTTGGTACGGTTTCGCGCATTGTGGATTTCGGCGCGTTTGTCGAAATTCTGCCCGGTCTGGATGGATTGCTGCACGTTTCGGAAATTGCCGATTATCGTGTGCGCGACGTGCGCGATGAGTTGCAGGAAGGCCAGCAAATCATGGTCAAGTGCATCGGCATCGAGGGCAACAAGATTCGTCTGAGCCGAAAAGCTTTGCTCGGTGAAGGCAAAGGCGGAGGGAATGAAAGCCGTGGCGAAGGTCGCGGTGAAGGACGAGGCGAAGGCAGAGGCAGAAGTCGCCGACCGCCTCAGAACGACGAAGAA
>JAEUQP010001015.1 GCA_016789645.1 Acidobacteriota bacterium
CGTTCCCCAGCGACCGGAATTCAGCCGAATGGCTGGACAGCCCAACCGCACGGCCAGATCAATGCAGCGTTTGGTGTGGTCAATGTGTTCCTGGCGTTTGGCTTTGTCGGGCGAAACGAAGTTCTGATGAATCGAAAGGAAAAACAAATCCAGTCCCAGCGAAAACGCCATCCGCTTCAGGTTGTTGACGTATTTCGGCGTCTCGTTTTCCATTTGGCGATGGAGAATTTCCACGCCGTCAAAGCCAAGCTTCGCGGCGTTTTCGATGACTTTTTCAATCGGATATTTGACCTTGTCGAAATGCCAGTATGAATAGGTGGAAACGCCGATGCGGATTTTTGGGCTAGAAGGTTGCGGCGTTTGAGCAATCGCTTCGCCGTTGGCATGGGGCAATGCGCTTGCCAAACCTGCCAAGGCTCCGGTTTGGAGCAATGAACGTCGAGTCAATTCCATGATCTCTCCTGAAAATGAAAAAAAGCCGGTGATCTCTTTCGACACCACCGGCCTGCCTGCTTGAACAGCTAGCATGGGCCTACTTTTTCTTCTTGGCTTCCCAGGTTCCCGAAAAGCCGCTGAATTCCCATTTGCCGCCCATGTTGTCGCCCGTGCGTTTGCCATTGAGCGGGATCGGGCCGTTGCCTTGATAGGTCGCAGTCAAATTGGTGACATCACCTTCTTTGACTTCGATGCCGGTGACGTTCAGGTCGCCGCCGTTTTCCACGGAGGTGACCAGTTTGCCGCCTTCATTTTTGATGATCAGGGTCATGACGAATTCGCCCTGGCCGTCGGCCACGATTTTGAAATCGTAGCTGCCTTCGATTCCGGCAGCCGCTCCGCCAGTGGCTTTCGGAGCCGGAGCAGCGGCAACCGGTGTGCCAGCTTTTTCGCCTTTCCAGGTTCCTTTGGCGTCGCCGGCGTTCCAATCGCCAGATACAGTGTTACCGGCAAATTTGCCTTTGATGTTGACGGGAGTGCCGCCCGCATCCGTGACAATGGTGATCGAATCACCTTCGACGGTGATGCTGGTGACGGTCTGCGGGATCGGCGAATCTTTGATTTCGGCGGCCCATTTGCCGTTTTCTTTTTTCAGCACCAGCACGAAATTGATCGTGCCGAGGTCGGGGCTGGCGGCGGCGACGTTGTACGTTCCTTCAACATTGTTTTGTGCGAAGGCCGCGACCGACAGTGCCATGACGAAAACCAGCGACAACAGCGCGCCAGTCAAATTCATAAAACGTTTGCTCATTGGAAACCCTCCTTGGAATTTGAGCCAATGTGATTGTGATGCGAAAAATTTATTGGGATTACTTCCTCTGCGGCTGCGGAGTCTACTGCCCGAATCGGCAGAACACAAGCCGTCAAATTGACAACCAGCTTGTCGAATTTGAACTGTTCCGGAATGGGAAAAACTCTGCAACGACGAAGCCCAAAACGCTGCCGTGGGATTTTATGTTCTGGCTTTTTGTTGCGTATAATCCGCGCGCGCTTTCCTCCGACTCTGACTGGAGAAATTCCTTATGCATGTTGACCGAAAACTTTATTTTGAGGAATTGGCCAATGCCATCACGCACGGCATCGGATTGGTGTTGAGTCTGGCGGCGTTGGTCGTGCTGGCCATCCTGGCCTGGCAAAAAGCTTCCATCTGGCATTTCGTCGGCTGCGCGATTTATGGCCTTTCGCAGGTCATTTTGTATGCGGCTTCGACGCTCTATCACGGAGTGCAAGTTCCACATTTGAAGCCCAAGTTTCGCCGCCTGGATCAAATGGCGATTTACCTGCTGATTGCCGGAACCTACACGCCGTTTATGCTGGTCAATTTGCGCGGGTTCTGGGGCTACCTGCTGTTGACGATTGTCTGGGCATTGGCGGTGTTCGGCATCGCGTTCAAGCTGATTTACGCCGATCAATATAACGCCGTGACGATGGTGCTGTATCTGGTCATCGGATGGGCAGCGGTCATCGCCATCAAACCGATTTTGGCGACCGTGCCAATGGCCGGACTGATCTGGATCGGCGCCGGCGGACTGGCTTACATGCTGGGGCTGATTTTCTTCGCTTGGGATCGGCTGCCGTACAACCACGTCATCTGGCATTTGTTCGTACTGGCAGGCAGCGGCTTTTTCTTTTGGGCGGTGCTCAAATACGTCTTGCCGATTTAAGCCAACAATTCTTTTACCACCAGCCCGTGAACATCCGTCAGCCGGAAATCGCGCCCGGCGTATCGGTACGTCAGCCGTTCGTGATCGAACCCCAGCAAATGCAAAATCGTCGCGTGCAGGTCATGCACGTGAACGATTTTCTCAACAGCACGAAAGCCAAACTCATCTGTTGCGCCATGAACGTAGCCTCTGCGGACTCCCGCGCCAGCCATCCACACCGTAAAGCCATAAGGGTTATGATCGCGCCCGTATTCTTCTTTTTTCGTATGGCCGGTTAATTCGACGGTTGGCGTTCGCCCAAATTCGCCGCCCCAAATGACCAGCGTGTCGTCCAGCATCCCGCGTTGTTTCAAATCTTCCAGCAACGCAGCGATTGGCTGATCGGTGATGCGAGCCAGATTGCGATGGTGGCGGGGCAAATTGTCGTGACTGTCCCACGGTTGCCCTTTGCCTTGCCAGCATTGGACGAAACGCACGCCGCGTTCCAGCAAGCGTCGCGCCAGCAATAACTGCCGCCCATAAGCCGAGCTTCCGTATTGTTTGCGAATGTGTTCCGGCTCTTTGCTCAAATCGAACGCTTCGGCGGCTTCAGTCTGCATGCGAAAGGCCAGTTCGTAATTCTGAATCTGAGCTTCGACGACGGATTCTTCCTGACGCGTTTTTTGGTAACGACGATTGAGCTTCGCCAGCAGATCAAGCTGTTCGCGTTGTTGCTGGCGGCTGAGATTGTTGTTGCGAATGTTGTGAACCAGCCGTTCGACATCGGTTTCGTTCGGATCAATAAACGCTCCCTGGTACACACCGGGCAAAAACGCCGAAGTCCAGCTTTGCGCTCCGGCGGTGGGATAGCCAAACGGCGTCATCACCACAAATCCCGGCAGGTTTTGATTTTCGCTGCCCAATCCGTATGTCACCCACGAACCCAAACTTGGACGCACTTGTCGCTGTTCGCCGCAATTCATCAAATAAAGCGATGGTTCGTGATTCGGCAATTCAGTGCGCATCGAACGAATCACGCACAGTTCGTCCACCCATTTGGCAACGTTGGGGAACAACTCGCTGACTTCGGTTCCGCTTTGCCCGTGTTTTTGAAACTTGAACGGCGACGCGAAACCTGCGCCGGTTTTGCGTTCGGTTTTCAAATGAATCGGCAGCGGTTTGCCGTCGTATTTGTCCAGCATGGGCTTCGGGTCAAATGTGTCCACGTGAGAAGGACCGCCGTTCATAAACAGATGAATGACTCGCTTGGCTTTGGCAGGGAAGTGTGGCGCTTTCGGCGCAAGCGGGTTTACCGCGTTGACCTGCTGAGCTTCCGCCGCCGAACCGGTAAGTTGCGCCAACGCCAGTGCGCCCATTCCCATTCCACTGCGATGCAGCATTTCACGACGAGTGATGAAGTTGTTTTCCATTATTTTGCCTCAGTGAATCGGGCGGACGAGAACGTCCGCGAGCCAGTTTGCGGACGCGAACGTCCGCGCTCCGGCTAATCAATCATCGAAAATTCGACCGCAGCAATCAGCGCCTGAACATAGCGTTCCCAAACGCTCATTGGTTGCGCCAGCGGCGAATCAAAGTCGCGTATCGAATCCCAGGTTTCCGTACTGCCTTCGCGGCGAACGACGAGATGCCATTTGAAATCGTCGCCGCTGGTGTTCTTTTTGTTCAGCACAATGAAATCAATTGTGTCTCCGGTTTTGACTTCAATGGCGGCGGCAGTGTCGGCTTGTGACAAATACGCCGACCAGTTGCCAACGGCTCCATTGCGACTGGAAACGATAACGGCTTCGACGCCGTCGCAGGTTACACAAGCCTGTTCCAGATCGTGAATCAGTTTGCCGCTGATCGTCACTTTGCCGTCAAAACTGGCCGTCCAACGACGAATGGCGGAATTGGCTTTTCCGGTGGGCGTGCCGCCATCGCGATTGAGGAACGCGGTTGACTGACGCGGATCGAGTTCATTGGCGTTCAAACGCCACGAACCAGCGGCGAAGAATTTGTGTTCGATGAAGTTTTTCAACTTCTTTTCCTTGTCGTCATATTCGCCCTGACCATACTGCCAGATTGCCGATTGCGGAGTTCGGATTGCGGATTGTGTCGGCACAGAAGTTTTTCCGATGAAGGTGATTCCAAGCTTGAGTTCTTCGGCAGAAGCTTCACGGCCATAGAGCAGTTGATACAGATGGTTGATGCGTTGGCGCGGAGTTTTGGCGGCAGTCACTTCTGGTCGGTTTAGCAACGCGCGTGCTTGTTCGACGACGAAAGGATTGTTCATCAGGTAAAGCGACTGTTGCGGAATTGTCGTCTGGTAACGTTCGGCGACGTGAGCGTCCGGGTTGGCAACGTCGAAAGTTAAAAACTCAGCCACCAGCTTTGCGCGGTTGACGTAGCCGTAAACTGTACGCCGATGCGTAAACGGCCACGTTGTGATTTCGTCTGGCACGCCGCCCATCTTCATATCAAGCTGTCCGCTGGTGGCCAGCATTGCATCACGCAAGGA
>JAEUQP010001059.1 GCA_016789645.1 Acidobacteriota bacterium
AAAGAGAATGTCCCAATGTTGCTTGCTCTGATTTAGCCTGAACTAAGCGGTGGAGAGTCAGCTTCATCCATCGTAGAATCCCATCACCGTCTCAAAAATTTCCTTTTCAGATGTTGATTCAATAATGCCCTGTTCGCCGCCAGACAATCTGCCGCTTGCGCCCGCTGACCAAACCGGATGGCCGTGGACAGACGCGTGCGAACCGGCAACCGAATCTTCGTTGCCGAAAATCAGCGTCATCACGCCGTCGTTTAATCAGGCAGGCTTTTTAGAACAGACCATTCGTTCGGTCTTGTTGCAGAACTATCCGAAGCTGGAATACATCCTCATGGACGGCGGCAGCACCGACGAAAGCGTAACAATCATCCGCCGATATGAACCGTGGCTGACCGCTTGGTGCAGCGAAAAAGATCGCGGTCAAAGTCATGCGATCAACAAAGGATTGGCGCGTGCCACCGGCGATGTGCTTTGCTGGCTGAACAGCGACGATTATTTTCTGCCGGGAGCGTTGGCGACGGTTGGCCGCATGCTTGCCAATGGCAGCGGTAAGTTCGCCGTCGTCGGCCATTGTCTGCGCATCAACCAGGACGGTTCGCCGCCTTCCTTGTTGCGTGGCCGGTATCAAGGACGGCGGCGGTTGTTGGAATTTTGGAAAGGGTACGAAATGCATCAACCGGCGATTTTCTGGCGACGCGAAGTTTTTGAACAAACCGGCTGGCTGGACGAATCGCTGCATCTGACGATGGATTTTGATTACTGGACGCGTATCGCCCAGCGATTCGACTTCGTCAACGTGGATCAGGCACTGGCCTGCGCCAATTTCCACGAAGCCGCCAAAACCGGCGACGATTACGCGGCTTATCATCAAGAACTGAAAAACCGCGCGCGCCATTACTGGCCGCGTTTTTGGTCACCCGAACGCTGGCGACTGGAACTTTCCCGGCTTCGCGCCCAATGAATCTGTCAGGATGAATGCTGAAGTTTCCATCGTCGTCCCGGTATTTAACGGCGCGACCACCATCGCCAACACGGTCGAGCACCTGCTGGCTCAATCACTGCCGCCGAAAGAAATCATCGTCGTGGATGACGGTTCAACCGACAACTCTGCTGACGCGTTAAAACCGTTTGAAAACCAAATCTGCTATCACTTCAAACCGAATGGCGGCCCGGCGTCGGCGCGAAATTTCGGCGCGCGTCTGGCAACGGCGGAATTCATCGCCTTCACCGACAGCGATTGTTTGCCGGATCGGGACTGGTTGAAGCATTTGCTGGCCGGATTCGATTCGCCCCAAATTGCCGGGGTCGGCGGTTCGGTCAAAAGCGTGGATGACAGTTTGCTTGGCGAATACATTGATTTGCTGCGCGTGATGGAACCGGCGGAAAACTCCAGCGGCGAAATTGAATATCTCATCACTGCCAACGCCTGCTTTCGACGCGATGCGTTGCTGGCGGCCAACCTGTTCGACGAACGCTTTCGCAAACCCGGCGGCGAAGAACCGGCTCTTTGTCGTCGAATGAGAGAGCTTGGCCATCAATTCCGCTTTGCGCCGGAAGCTGTTGTTAGACATCACCATCGGCAAACCGTCGGCAGTTTTTTGCGCACAATTCGCAATTACGGCGAAGGTCGTTACCTGCTTGGCCAGCTTTGGCCGGATTATCAAATCGCGCATCCCACGCGAACGTTCTTCCGGCAAATGGTCGCCATTCGTTCGCTGGCTCGGCAGTTTCTGGCTTACTTTCGCCGACACGGCGCGAACAAAGCGCTGGTGTTTTCGGCACTGGATTACCTGCGGCAACTGGCGTTTCTGCGCGGCTATTTACGCGGCCAGCGATCTAAACTCTAAACAATGCAGCCCAAAGTCAGTGTCATCATTCCCGCGTTCAACTCGGCTCCGTTTATCGCGGAGACGATTCAGAGTGTGCTGGCCCAAACTTATGACAACCTTGAAATCATCGTCGTGGATGATGGTTCGACCGACACGACGCTGGACGTGTTGAATGAATTCGGCGACCAAATCACAGTTCTGACCAAACCGAATGGCGGCCCGGCTTCGGCGCGCAATCTGGCAATTCGTCATGCCTCGGGAAAGTACATCGCTTTTCTGGACGCCGATGATTTGTGGATGCCCGAAAAGCTGGCCGAACAAGTCGTGTTTCTTGAAGCTCATCCTGAAGTCGGCCTGACGTACGCTGAGGCTCTGATGTTTGACGAAGTCGGCGGCGAAAAACAGATTCGCGGCAAGATCGGCTTCACGGGCGAAACGTCGTTTTGTCATTTGCTGCTGGGCGATCACATTCCGAATTCGACCGTGCTGATGCGGCGCAATTGCGTGGACACCATCGGCTGGTTGAATGAACGCCGCGACCTGATCGCGGTCGAAGATTACGAATACTGGTTGCGATTGGCGAAAGCCTTTCCGATTCGCGCCATCGCCAAACCGCTGGCTTATTATCGCGTTCACGCTCACAACCTGATGGGCGACGGCGACAACATCGAAAAGAGTTTGCGGTTGCCGTTGCGAGTGCTTGAGGAAATCGAAACGCGTTTTCCCGATTGCTGGCGCGAATGCGGAATGGATAAAGACGTGTTATTCGCTCGGCTGACCATTCGCGCCGGATTTGCGTACAAACAACGCGGCGATTGGTGGAATTGCTTGAAAAAATTTCGCCAGGCGCTCGGCCATCGCTGCAATCTGCGCGTGCTGCGCTGGATTGTCGCGGCTACTTTGCTGAAACGCTGGTCATAAATGAGTTCGCCTCTGGTTTACGTCATCATCCTGAATTTCAACGGCAGCAAATGGCTGACGGCCTGCCTGGAATCGTTGCGCGCGACGGAATACACGAATTTCAAAACTGTCATGGTGGACAACGCTTCCGTTGATGACAGTGTGGAACTCGTTCGCCGACAATTTCCCGAAATCGAACTCATCACCAACGCCGCCAATCTGGGATTTTCCGAAGGCAACAATGTTGGCATCCGCGCGGCGTTGGCCGCCGAAGCCGAATACGTGGTGTTGCTGAATCCCGACACCAAAGTCCAGCCCGAATGGCTGAGCGAATTGATCGCCATCGGCCAGCGCGAACCTGGGATCGGCATTCTCGGCGCGGTTCAGCTTGCTTATGACTCAAACGAATTCAACAGTTGGACGACAACAGCTCTAAGCCAGCACCTTGCTTTCTTGTCCTCAAAGGCTCACGAAGTAAGCACTAAGGAAACATCAAACAGGATGAACACGATTGATTCAGGATTTACAGGAACCGATCATCCTGTGAATCCTGAAGCAAAATCTTGTTCATCTTGTTTTGAAGAAATGAATTGGATCCC
>JAEUQP010000861.1 GCA_016789645.1 Acidobacteriota bacterium
CAAGGAAACCGACATGAAAACGCTGCGCGAACTGCCTTCCGGTTCGTTGGTCGTCTGGGATGCGTTGGCTGGCCCCAAAGAGTTTCAGTTGCGCGCCGAAGATTTCCAGGCGGCGGGATTTTCGCTGCTTTATTCGCAAACCTTCCAGCTTAATGGTTATGTGCTCAATCGCCCGTGGTTCGGGTTTGGCGGAACGCGCCATCAAACGGTTTATGTGTTGTACAAACCTTGATGGGCGTTCCGGTTTGGCAAGTCATTTCCCTTGCCGTTTCGACTTGCTGCGCTCTTCGCCCTCTTTGGTCAGCTTTTTCACGCGATTGCGCTCCATTTTTTGCGCAAACTGATCCTGTCGCCGAGCGAGAAATTCCAGTTCGCGCTGCATCTTCAGATAGTTTTCAAAGCGTTCGGCTGCCAGCGTGCCATCTTCGATAGCAGCGCGCACGGCGCAACGCGGTTCGTTGCCATGCTTGCAATCGGTGAAATAACACCCGGTGGCGAGTTCTTCGATGTCTTCAAACGTTGTTTCAATTCCTTCGTCAGCGTCCCAGAGTTGCAATTCGCGCATTCCCGGAGTGTCCAGCACCAGCGCGCCATTCGGCATCAGAATCAATTCGCGGTGCCGCGTCGTGTGAAGCCCCCGGTCGTCAGCTTGGCGGACTTCCTTGACGGCTTGCCGCTCAAACCCGATCAGCCGATTGATGAGCGTGGATTTGCCTACGCCGGAAGAACCAATCAGCGCGACTGTTTTTCCGGCGGTAAAGTAAGGCTCCAATTCGTCCAGCCCTTCGTCTTTGATGGCGCAAACGGCATGCATGGGAACTCCCATTGAAACGTCGCGAACGGCGTTCAGTTTTTCAGCCAGGTCATCGCACAAATCTGTTTTGGTCAACAGCACGACGGGACTGGCTCCGCTGTCCCAGGCGATGGCCAGATAGCGTTCGATTCTTCGTGGATTGAAATCCTGATTCAGCGAAGTGACCAGAAAAATGGTGTCAATGTTCGCGCCGACGATTTGTTCTTCGGTTTTGGAGCCTTTGGTTTTACGCGCGAATTTGCTGCGACGCGGCAACACCGCTTGAATGGTCGCTTTGTTTTCCGATTCCCGCACGCGAAGCGCGACCCAATCGCCAACTGCCGGAAGCTCCGAGCGGCTGGCAGCCTCGTGTTTCAGCTTGCCAGTGATTTCGGCCAGCAACTCGCCCTTATCCGTCAAAACTCGATAAAACTGGTTGTACTCCAACGCGACGCGCCCCGGCACCAATCCTTCAGCCGCCAGGTCATGAAAAGCGGCGTTGAAAAAATCGTTCCAGCCATAACGTTGCAATTGATTTCGATCAAAACTCATTTGGGTCGTCTCCTAAAACTTGTCCGCAAGCCGCAAGTCGAGTGCGGCTAAAAATTGAATTGTTGGTTGTGGTAATTGGCTGTGAGAAAGGTGAGTTGTTGCAAGTCGGCACACCAAAACCGATTCATCACATCGGACGAAGCTTTTCAGCACAGGCATACAACTCATTGTTTAGCGGACAATCATAGGCGCGTTCTTGTTGCGAACTGCATTTGAATCGCGTTTTTCGCAGTTAAGAGAAGCCGGATGCTAAACGTTGGCGGCGGCGAAAAGCAAACGCTTGCTGATTGACAGTTCCGCCAACCATCACGATACTGCCCGGCGATGAATCGCTCCCGATTTCAAATAACAAGATCATCCCTTTCAGACAAAACGCTTGCGACGGAGCTAGGGCCGCTCGAACGCGATGTGATGAAGTTTGTCTGGAATCGGTTCGAGCTTGGCAGTGAAGCCAGCGTGCGCGATGTATTTCTGGCCTTCGACGAACGGCTGGCTTACACGACGCTGATGACCACGTTGGATCGGCTTTACAAGAAAGGTCTGCTCGAACGCCGCAAAGATGGCCGCGCGTTTTATTATTCTCCGCGGCAAACTTCTCAGGAATTTTCGCGCAGCTTTGCTCGCAAAGTGATTGATAAATTGATCGGAAGCAATGAGCACGGCGTGGAGCCTGTGTTGGCCTGCATCGTAGACGCCGTCAGCGACCGCGACCGAGAGTTGCTGGACGAATTGGATCGGTTGATTGCTGAAAAACGCCGAACGTTACACGCAAAGGAGTGAGGTCAATGTACGAATTGTTGGGAATCAGTCTGGCTTTGGCAGCCTTGTTGACCTTCAACGCGGCACTCTCGCTTGTGACGTCGGCAGTTTGGCGATTGATTCATTCAAAAGCCAAACGTTGGCCTGCGCGAACTCAGGCCCAGACGATTTTTGCCTTGAGAGTCATTCCGGGATGCATAGCAATCGTCTGCGTCGTGGCCTTGTTTGTGCCAGCGTTCCTGGCGCACGAACCTCGGCAATCCGAGAATGTCAGTTGGAAACTGGCGGTTCTGGCCTTTATTTCCATTGCAGGCCTGTTGCTGGCTCTCTGGCGCGGACTCGCTGCCTGGATGACGACTCGTCATCTGGTGGCCAACTGGCTACGCAATTCCGAAGCGATCCATGTGCCGCAAGTCCCAATTCCTGTGTTTCGGTTACAACATCCTTTTCCCGTCATTGCCATTGTTGGAGTGCTTCGCCCGCGACTGTTCATCGCCGATCATCTGATGGCGTCCCTGACGCCGGAAGAGCTTTCCGCAGCAATTGCCCATGAATGCGGACATCTGTTTGCGCACGATAATCTGAAACGAGTGCTGCTCAGATTATGCCGTGACATGCTGACAATTGTGCCTTGCGGGAGGACGCTGGATCAGGAATGGATTGCCGCTTCCGAAGTCGCCGCGGATGATTTTGCGGCTCGCAACAGCAACGAACAAGCGCTCGATCTGGCTTCCGCGTTGGTCAAAATTGCCCGCTTGATCCCGACGGGGCAACGCCCGGGTTTGTCCGTCATTGTCTCGCTTATCGGCGAAGATTCCGGCAGCATCCGACACCGAGTTAACAGACTGGCCAGCCTGACCAATTGCTCAGACCGGACACTTGCTGCGATAGAAACAAGATTGATCTCCACTTCGTTGTGGTTGCCTTTTGGCGCATTCCTGACTGCCGCTTTGGTGATTGCCACCGATGCCGACCTGCTTTATCCCGTTCATCTTTTCATGGAAGCCATAGTCTCGGCCTTGCAGTAAATTCACCTACGAACTCTGGTAGTAGTTTGATCACCTCATTAGCATTTCTATTTGAGTTCTCTATTTTTCGTTGACCTCTGCACCAAATCACTAAAAGGAGCCGTTTTCGATGCGATCATTTTTCAAACGATACATGGGATTAGTCTTTCTGCCGACCTGTTTCCTACTCGCAGTTGTGGCCAGCCATTCAGCTACGAATAGCCTCAAAGCCGAAACGGACTATGAACTCACCGGCGTAGTCAAAGACGATTCGGATAAACCCGTCTCTCAAGCTTCGATCAGATTGTTGAACGTGCGGCAATTGGTGATCGCATCGGTTCGCACCGATGGGCAAGGGCAATTCAAATTGACCGGCATTCCCATCGGAACCTATGAATTGCTGGTCAACAGCAAAGGGTTTGAACCGCGTCGCCGCGCTGTGTCGGTGCCGCGCGATGCGTCTTCGCCAATCGAGATTCAGCTCGGATTGGCCGCCCTGACGGCGGAAATCACCATCACCGCCGATGTCGGCGTCGTGCAATCGCTCGACGAAACCACCCAACAAGTCAACGTCATTGATGAAAACAAGCTGCAACAACGCGCCAGTTCGGTGCTCGCCCAAGCCGCGCGCGAAGAAACCGGCATCAGTTTGCAACGGACCAGCGCCACCATCGGCGCAGTTGTCGTGCGCGGGTTGACCGGAGCCAAAGTCGTCAATTATGTAGACGGCATTCGCTATTCCAATTCCGCCGCGCGCGGAGGCATCAACACCTTTCTCAACCTGAACGATGCCAGCAACCTGAGTGCGATCGAAGTCATTCGCGGCCCAAACAGCGCTCAATTCGGCAGCGATTCTCTGGGCGGCAGCGTCAACCTGATTTCGCGCCCGGCGCTTTACACCGTCAGTGGGTTTGAATTCCACGGACGTGTCAGCACTCATTACAACAGCGCCGACCACGGATTCGGCGGCAGCACGCTGGGAACATTCGGCGGCAAAGACCTTTCCGTATTGATCAACCTGGCTTCGCATCGCAGCAACACGCTTCGCCCTGGCGGTGGTTTCGATTCGCACGCGGCGGTAAATCGCTTCTTTGGGTTGCGCTCTAGCGTGCTGGACGGAGAACGTTCGACCGACACGGCGTTTACGCAATACGGCGGGCTGCTCAAATTGAATTACCGGCTGACCGAACACGATCAGCTTTCGTTTCATTACCAACGCTCACAAATTGACGGCGGCAAACGTTTCGACCAGACGCTGGGCGGCGACGGCAACCTGCTTGCCGACCTCCGGAATTTCATGCTCGATTTCTTTTACGGGCGTTATGAACGATTCCAGGCGGGGCCGTTTGATACCTTTGCGCTTTCCTATTCGTACAACGCACAGCGTGAAGAGCGCGTCAACCAGGGCGGCAACGGCAATCCGACGGGCGCGATCACTTCCCAACCAGAGCGCACCGTCGTGCATGGCGTGCAATTCCAAACCACCAAACAATGGAACGACCGTAACAGCCTGGTGATCGG